>CAZLTX010000101.1:0-4741 GCA_964562555.1 uncultured Oscillospiraceae bacterium | reverse complement strand
CATTATTTTTACACAAGAATTACACAAAAGATTATTATAATTTGCTTGCAAAAATAAATCAGGACAAAAGGAGGTCTTTTTCATGGACGATTGGGATAGATTTGAAGGCAATATATATACAGACGATATCAACACCTCGGGTGCTGTCCCGCATATGAAGCCGAAAAAGGAACCGAAATATGTCACGACCAAAACCTTTGCGATAATGCTTATCGTCGCTATCGTTCTCTCCGCGGCAGTCGGTGCCGGTGCTTATGCACTCGCAATCAGCTCCTTCGGCGGAACAAGCATAGACAAATCGGTAAGCACCACCAATTACAATCTTACCAAGGCTACCGGCAGCGAGCTTTCCATTCAGGAAATCATCGCCAAGAACGAAAATTCGGTTGTAGCCATAGAAACGGAATCTGTTTCCACTGACAGCTGGCTCGGTCAGTATGTAACGCAGGGTGCCGGCAGCGGTGTCATCTACAGTGAGGACGGATATGTAATCACGAACAATCATGTTATTTCGGGTGCGTCGAGCATCAAGGTAACTCTTCACGACGGAACCAAATGTGATGCCACGCTCGTTGCAACGGATTCTCAAACAGATGTTGCTGTAATCAAAATCGAAAAAACAGGCTTAACGCCCGTAGCTTTCAGCGATATGTCTACGCTCGGCGTAGGTGATCTTGCGGTTGCTATCGGCAATCCGCTCGGAACTCTTTCGGGTACGGCTACCGAGGGCATTATCAGTGCTCTTGAGCGTGAAATCACGATTGACGGCAAGAGCATGACTCTCATTCAGACCAGTGCCTCCATCAATCCGGGCAATTCCGGCGGCGGTCTGTTCGACCAGTACGGCAATCTCATCGGTATCGTCGTTGCCAAATCCTCCGGCTCAGATGTCGAAGGTTTGGGCTTTGCAATTCCCGCAGACAATGTTGCCAAGGTTGCAAAATCTCTGATTGAGCACGGTTATGTTGCCGACAGACCTGCGGCGGGTATTTCGATAATAGATTTGACTGATTCAAGCAGGGCAATGCAGTACGGCGTTTCGCTTACCGGTGTCTACATTCAAGATGTTACCGGCAAGAATGCCAAAAAGGCAGGTCTTAAAGTGGGCGATTTCATATATTATATAAACGATGTCAAGGTCACCGGCTCTGCGGTGCTTCTCAAAGAAATCCAGAGTCACAATATCGGGGACACGGTTACATTCACCATAGTCCGTGACGGTGACATCCAAAAATACGATGTGGTTCTTGAGGCTGCTGAGGCTGTAAATCCTACTGCCGACAGCGATAAAGCTCAGAACTGAAACTAACTTAATTTTGCGTACAAGGCTAATAATAATTTCTTTTTCTTCTTTCTTTTTAGATAAGAAACAAGAGGGGCGTTTGCCTCGGTGATATATTCTCCGAGCATCGCCCCTTTTGTTTTGCATTTATTTTTCCGTTTTATTCGCTTTACTTCCGTTTCGCCTTTTATGCCGATTTTCTGAGCAGCTCTCGTATCTTTGATTTCAGAACGATGCGGTTTTGACCCTCTTCGTCCGCAAAAGCCGTTTCCTTATGCTCCTTGCCGCTGCTGTCGATAAGGCAGAGCGGCGGGAAAACCACGCACCACCAGTTTCTGCCCTCACCCTCACCTATCGTAATCGTGAGTGCCTCATAATTTCCTGCCGGAAAATACAGCTCATCGTAGCTCCTCGCCGGTATGGCCCGCACTCCGAGCTGTGTTTTGATTTCATAGTCAAAGCCTTGTGCCCTCACATATTCTTCTGCCCAAAGGCGTATCTGCTCAAGATTCGCCGAAATATACGCACGCATATTCTCGACACTGCTGCCGAGGCTTGCTTCTGAACTGCCAGTGTTCTGTGAGGCTGCAGTCGCAAGTGCCTGTGCCTCTATTTTGGGCAGTACATAATCTCTCACTGCCAATTTCAGCTCCTGATCCTGCTCGCTGTCGCTGTTTGCAATTACATGGAAACGAATTATACCGGGATATTCGTTTCCCTCGCTGTATGCACTTCCTGCCTCTTTCACCTCGCCTGCGGCAGCCTCCGGTATGTAGCTGTTCGTAACCGCAAGCGTCCACAGTGCTATAAGCATCAAAACGATAAGACTTTTTTCGAGCCTTTCTTTTTTGCTGCCCTTTTCGGGCATGCTTTTTCCTTCCATTTTGTATACACTCCCTTTCAACATTCGGAGTATAGACAAAACTGCGGCTTTTATTCACAGCTCATTTTCTTTTTACATTTCGCTCTCTGAAGCCATCATTTTTTTGAGCTTTTTGCGTGTCCGACACACTCGCTGCTCTACAGCACACCTGCTTTCTCCGAGCAGCTCCGCTATCTCGGCGTAGGACATATCGTAGGCATATCTCAGCACCAGCGTCATTCTTTCCTTGCTGCTGCAGTCCTCGATATATTCGTGCAGTTCCTCCGAAAAGCCGTTTTCGTCGATAAAATACTCATCGCAAACGCCTTCTCCGTCGAACAGATACTCTCCGCTTTTGTCCTCTTCACGTAAGCACAGCTCTCGGTCTTTTTTCTTTTTCATGTCGATAGCCAGATGCTTGGTCACCGTCACAATAAACGCATCAGCCTCCTGCGAGCCTATTTCTCCGACCCGATACAGTACCGACGAAAGCCGCAAAATGACATTATGCAGACAATCCTCCACAAGTGCCTCGTCATGCAAAACCGAAGAGGCAACAAGCTTGATACGCTTACTGTATGCCTCGTACAGCAACTCGACCGCCTCACGCTTTCGTGGCGTGAGCTTTTCATTTTGAACACACTTCATACTTTCACCTTTTTCTTTTGCTTGCGGCTGACCCTCACCCCTTTCGCATATCAGCCCGCCTTTCTTTACTGTTAATTTTACCCAAAAGTGCTTTTCTTGTACAGCAATAAATCATTTATCGTTTGTGATTGTTTTGTTGCATTAACTCTTATGCTGTGTCTGTAGAATTGCTTCTGTTACCTCAAAATCAGCAGCTTCTCACCGCTTCCGATTTCTTCTCCCTCAAGCTCATTGATGCTGCATATAGATTCTGTACTCGTCTTAAATCGTTTTGCTATACTCCAAAGGCTGTCTTGCTCCTGCACCGTATATACGACCATCTGAGCACGTTCATCTGTTTCCGTGCTTTCCTCAAACGCAGGATTTTGCGGCAGCTTAAACGGTGTATCACGCATCACATCGGTGCTCGCAAGCAGCGTCGCATTTACTTCAATCTGCTTTCCGTTTATCTTTTCGGCTCTTAGCTCTTTCAGACACACGCAGCTTTCCGCAATGTCGCTTTCGATAACCTGCGGCATGGCACATGCCACCCTGAACGGGACCGCCTTGTGAAGTGAAAATACGCTTCTCCCGCTTTCTCCGTCCTCCGCTTCGTTTCTGCATATGAGCTTTACCGTTATCACGCCCTCAATTACCGTCTTGCCGCTCTCTGCATAGCTTTCGCAGCCTGCGACATCGCCGCCCGCATAGAGGATTTTTTCGATTTCGCCGTAGCTTTCCGAGGAAATAATCTCTCTGACAGAGCTTTCGCCCACCGCACTTCCCACTAAGCTGCGGCTTTTTTCCATTTTGAAATCACATACAAAATCCTTTTCTCTGTGATATGCGTCCGTGATAATCTCCTTTTCGCTGTTGCTGTAAACCTCGATATATGTAACTATATCTCCCTCAAGACGAAGGACTTCACCCTCCTCATCGTCCTGCACGAGCTTTACCCTTAAATCGCTCGTATCAAAGCTTACCGTGCAGCCGCTCGCCTCGCTGCTCTGTTTTACAGGTATGAACTGCGTAAACTCGACCTTTTCAGCTGCCTGCCGTATCTCACTGCACTCGCTTTCGCTCTCGGCACGGACACTGTACAGAATATTTACCGTGATAAATCCGTTTATTACCGCTTTTTCACCCGTTACCTGCTTGTAATTTTCCACCGCACAAATATCCTGCTTGAGTATGCTTTCTATGCTGCTCTCTTCTCTTATCGCCAGATTTTCGCTTATCGACAGACTGTCCTTTTTCCTCGTTTCAACCCGACTCAGCTCTATTTTTTCCTTGAGCATGCAGATTTCCTCGCCCGATATGCCCTCGAAGATTTCGATTTTTTTATCCGCATATTCCTTTGCGAAAACCGCAAGTGTTACCTTAACACGGTATTTTCGCTCGTTTATAACCATGTATTCTATTTTCTCGGTTTTACACCTTACAGTCAGACAGGCTCCCGGTGCCACGCCTACATGCCACTGCTCCTTGAAGGCTATTCTGCTCTGCACGGAGATTATCTCGCCGCAGCCCTCCTGCTTTTCCGGCAGATAGAGCGTCGCAAGCTCAATCTCGCCCGCAAGCGTTATGTATTCCTCCGGCTTGGCTCCGGCACAGAATTCTCTCGATGAAAGCCTCGTCCGCCCGTCTATGAGCAAAATTTCCCGCATATCCGGCTTCGTGTCCGGCACCAAAATATCTTCTTCAATCACTATCGTGGTTTTGTTTTTCTCGCTTATGTCCGTCATCTGCATAGGCGAATAGACAGCACCCTTCGTGATAGGAATGACCATCGCCTCCTTAGCCTTTATCTCAGTCGGCTCCTTTACCTCCTTCGCAGGCACCATCGCATAATCCGGTATATCTTTCCCATATGACATAGCTTTTCCCCTTTCCAATTCCCAAAATCGGTCTTGTTACAGCTTATTCCGAAACCCACGCATTTATGCCATGACCCCGACCGTGCCGCAAAA
>CAZLTX010000100.1:0-4755 GCA_964562555.1 uncultured Oscillospiraceae bacterium | reverse complement strand
AAGCAAAAAATATTTCATTGACAGATGTTTGCTAATAAAGTATAATATTTTGGTATATGTGCGTATTGGAATTTAGATTTGCACAAAAAAGAATTTAGAAAGGAGTCTAGTAATGAAACAGACATATCAACCAAAGAAAAGACAGAGAATGAAAGAACACGGTTTCAGAAAGAGAATGGCTACTAAAAACGGCAGAAACGTTTTGAAGAGAAGAAGAGCCAGAGGCAGAAAGAAATTAACTGCTTAATTTCTGTTAAACTCGATTTCACAATGCCGTAAGGTAAAAAAAATGCTGAAAAAAAATGTTTTAAGAAAAAAAAGTGATTTTTCTTCTATTTATAATAAAGGAAAGTCAGTCGGTGACAGATTCGTAGTTCTGTTTTACAGACAGAATCATTTGCCGTATAATCGAACAGGGTTTTTAGCAAGTAAAAAAGTAGGAAACAGTGTAAAGAGAAATCGTGCCAGACGTTTGATGAAAGAAAGCTATCGGACGATAAAAAATGATCTCCCACAGGGCTATGATTTTATTATCATCGCCAGAAATACTATTTCCGAACGAAAATGTGCGGATGTCGAAAGGTCTTTGAAGTCCGCATTCAGAAAAGCCGGAGTATACAAATGAAAATAATAGGCAGTTTTTTTAAGAAAATAATGATATTGATGATAAGATTTTATCAGAGATTTATTTCGCCTTTATTTCCGCCGACCTGCCGGTTTTATCCTACCTGTTCCACATATTTCATTCAAGCACTTGAAAAATATGGGGTTTTTAAGGGTAGTTACTTAGGAATTAAACGAATTTTAAAGTGTCACCCTTGGCACGAGGGAGGCTATGATCCTTTAAAATAATGGAGGAAATTGATGGGAATAATAGCAAAACCATTAAGTCTTTTGCTTACTTGGCTGTATGAATTGATCGGTAACTACGGTCTTGCGATTGTTGTTTTGACAATTATCGTAAAGCTTTGTTTATATCCTGTATACGCCAAGCAGATAAAATCTACGATGAAAATGTCTGAATTCCAACCAAAGATTCAGGAAATTCAGCAGAAGTACGCTAAGGATAAGGCTTTGATGAACGAAAAGATCAACGAGCTTTATCAAAAGGAAGGTGCAAGCATGTACAGCGGCTGTCTGCCTATGGTAATCCAAATGTTCATTATCATGGGTCTTTTCGCACTGCTCAGAACACCGCTTCAGTACATAACTTCCGACAGCATGATTTTCGCTACACATGAAAGCTTCTTGTGGATTAAGGACTTGGCACAGCCGGATAAATGGATTCTTCCGATTGCCGCTGCTGTCGCAACCTTCATCTCCACATCTATGACACAGTCCACATCGGCAGGTGCATCTGCACAGCAGGCTGCAATGATGACAAAATTCATGAAGTACTTTTTCCCTATCATGATTTTGTGGATGGCAAGAAGCTATCCTGCGGGACTTGCACTTTACTGGTTCGGCAGCCAGGTAATTCAGATCTTCTACAACTTGAGATTCAATTCCTGGAGAAAGAAACAGAGAGAAGAGAAGGAAGCGAAGAGCAAAAAGAAAAAAGCAAAGGCTTAAAAGTAGTATAACATTGGAGGAAAACGAAGCATGGATTTTTCTGAAAAATGGGGAGACAGTATAGAGGCAGCCGTTCAGCTCGCACTCGACGATCTTAATCTCACAAGAGATGAAAATCACAGACTCACCAAGGAAGATGTTGATGTTACCGTTTTGGAAGAGCCTTCTCGCGGATTTTTCGGTATAGGTTCCAAGCTTGCCAAGGTCAGAGTTGATGTTAAAAAAGCAGCTCCGGCTCCGCAGCCGGAGAAAAAGCCGGAAAGAGCCGAAAGACCGTCAAAGCCTGTTAAGCAGGAACAAGCTGTTGAAAAGACAAGACCGGAAAGAGAAAGAAATCCAAAAAGGGACACGCATAAAAAGAGAAAAGAAAAACCAAGTCCAAAGTTTGACTTAGAAAATATCGAACCGATTATCGCAAAGGAACCGGAGGAAAATCTGACTCCTTGCGAAAATCACATTGCTTTGACTTTCTTAGCAGAGGTTACTAAGGAAATGGGACTTGAGCTTGATATAACAGCAAAAGAGGGTAAAGATGTTCTCTATATCGATATCCAGGGTAAGGATTCCGGAACTATCATCGGTAAGAGAGGACAGACTTTAGATGCAATTCAGTATCTGACAAGCCTCGTTGTTAATAAAGAGCAGAATGCATACACAAGAGTAGTTGTTGATGCAGAAAATTACAGAGCAAAGAGAGAAAAGACTCTCGAGCTGCTCGCAACCAGATTAGCAAGCAAGGTTGTAAGAACCAAAAAGAGTGTTAGACTGGAACCGATGAATCCTTACGAAAGAAAAGTGATTCACGCAACTCTTCAAAACCATCCTCGTGTTACGACAAGAAGCGAGGGTCAAGATCCATACAGAAGGGTTATAATTGAATTGAAGTAAAGAGATAGCCCGTTTTTATAACGGGCTTTCATTTTGACGGAGTAGAAAAATGGAAGAAACTATAGCTGCAATCGCCACTGCCCCCGGAGAGGGCGGAATAGGCATCGTCAGAATAAGCGGTGAAAATGCCAGGGAAATCCTCACTCGTATTTTTACACGAGTGAGAAAAGAATACGTAAATCAAAAGCATAACGAAGCAGGAACGGGCAGTGAGGACAGAAAAAAGGATCTTTTTCTTCCTGCTGCACAGAACGAAACAATCTGTGAAGAAATTGTCCCTCGAATGATGCATTACGGCTGTATCCGAGATAATTTTTCGGGAGCTTTGATAGATGAAGTCATGGCTGTATGGTTCAAGGCACCATATTCCTATACGGCTGAGGATGTTGTGGAAATTCAGTGCCACGGCAGCCTCGTTTCGCTCAGAAAAATTCTTGCGTTGACACTGAAAAACGGTGCTCGCTTGGCTGAACCCGGAGAGTTCACGAAAAGAGCTTTTCTGAATGGCCGCCTCGATTTGTCACAGGCAGAGGCAGTGATAGATTTGATCAGAGCAAAATCCGACCGCAGCTTCGATGTGGCACTCGATCAGCTTGAGGGCAGATTTTCGCAAAAAATACGAGAGCTACGCAGCAGAATAATTGACTGCCTTGTCAATATCAGCGTTAACATAGATTATCCCGATGAGGATATAGAGCAGCTTACCTTCGAAAAGCTGACCGCAGACCTTACAGCTGTACGCAGTGAAATTACAAAGCTGCTAAAGACTGCCGACACAGGAAGAATTATAAGAGAAGGTCTTAATGTATCTATAATCGGAAAGCCGAATGTTGGTAAGTCATCTCTGATGAACGCTTTGCTCAAGGAAACGAGAGCAATCGTCACCTCGATTCCGGGAACGACCAGAGATACCATAGAGGAAATGCTCTCGATAAGAGGCATACCTGTCAAGCTTACCGATACGGCGGGAATCAGAAAAACAGACGATGTGATAGAAAAAATCGGAATCGAAAAGAGCAAGGCGGCTTTCAACAGTGCGGATTTGGTAATATTTATGATTGACAGAAGCAAGGCTCTTGATGATGAGGATTTCGAAATTATAGATTTTATCGGTGACAGGAAAGCGGTGGTCGTAATTAACAAATGCGACCTTACGGAGGCTGTGGACAGGCAGCAGATAGAAAAGCTTTTGCCAAGCTCGCTTATAATAGAAGCATCTATGACTGACGAAACGGGTCTTGATAAGATAGAAGATGTGATAGAGGAGCTTGTTTACGGCGGTGAAGTTAAGCAGGGCAGCAGCATGATGGTTACGAATGTCCGTCACAAGAGCCTGCTGGAGGAGGCGGCGCAAGCTCTCAGTGATGCAATAGAGATGTCAGCAGCCTGCCAACCGCTTGAATTTCTTGAGATTGATGTGAACAGAGCATATGAGTGCTTGGGTCTGATCATAGGTGAGGAAGTCGAGGACGATATAATCAATGAGGTTTTCTCAAGATTTTGCTTGGGAAAATAATCATCGGGAGGATACAAAGTGGAAAGAAATTTAATGGGCGAATATGATGTGATAGTCATAGGTGCGGGTCATGCAGGCTGTGAGGCAGCCTTGGCAACGGCAAGAATGGGAATGAAAACCCTGATGTTTTCCATCAATCTTGAGGCTGTGGCTATGATGCCGTGCAACCCGTCCATCGGCGGAACGGGCAAGGGACATCTTGTCAGAGAAATCGATGCACTCGGCGGAGAAATGGGTATCAACATCGACAAAACCTTCATACAGAGCAAGATGCTCAATACAGCCAAGGGTCCCGCAGTTCATTCGCTGAGAGCACAGGCGGACAAGAACAGGTATCACCTTGAAATGAAAAAGACGATTGAAAGGGAGCCGAATCTGGACATGAAACAGGGCGAGGTCACCGATTTAATCGTTGAGGACGGAAAGGTTTGCGGCGTAGAAACGAAAACGCACAGCTATTACACAGCTAAGGCTGTTATCCTCGCAAGCGGAACCTTCCTCAGAGGTAAAATTTTCATAGGCGACAGTGCATTTGAAAGCGGACCGAACGGCTTGGCACCTGCCAACGAGCTTGCGGACAATCTGAAAAAGCACGGAATGAAGCTTCGCAGATTTAAGACGGGAACTCCTGCAAGATGCTTGGGGAGCAGCCTTGATTATGAAAAGATGATTCCGCAGTACGGTGACGAAAAAACAGTGCCCTTCTCCTTCATGAACGATGAAATCGGAGAAAACCGAGCACTGTGCTGGCTGACCTACACCAACGAAGAAACACATAA
>CAZLTX010000099.1:0-4892 GCA_964562555.1 uncultured Oscillospiraceae bacterium | reverse complement strand
AAATATTAAATCCATGTAAAATACCCCATTTATAGTGTATCAAAAAAATTCGGAATGGCAAGGAAAGTTTTTATTTTAACAAGCAATCGGGGCAAAATTATGCTATACTTTAAGCAGCATAAGGAGGACGCTGCGATGTACAGATTATTTATAGCAGAGGACGAGATGATGATTGCCGAGGCAATAGCTGCTCAGGCACAGGCTTGGGGCATAGAAACGAAAATCTGTGAGGATTTCGGCAATGTAATGCATGAATTTGCGGATTTTCAGCCGCATATAGTGATTTTGGATATAACACTTCCGTTCTTTAACGGATATTATTGGTGCGGAGAGATTAGAAAGCTCTCGCAGGTGCCGATTATTTTCCTTTCGTCGGCATCGGATAATATGAACATAGTGATGGCAATGAACATGGGTGCGGACGATTTCATAGCAAAGCCTTTCGATATGAGCGTTTTGATGGCAAAGCTGCAGGCGGTTCTGCGGCGAGCATATAATTTTTCGCAGGGAGCACCGATGATCGAGCACAGAGGAGCCATGCTGAATACAGGTGACAACACCTTAACCTACGGCGATGAAAGAGTGGAGCTGACGAAAAACGAATACCGAATTCTTTTGTGTCTGATGGAGGACAGGGGAAAGGTCGTAAGCCGAGAGAAGCTCATGCAGAGGCTGTGGGAGACAGATGTTTTCGTAGATGAAAATACCTTGACGGTCAATGTGAACCGGCTGAGAAAAAAGCTCGATGCTGCGGGGCTTGAGGATTTCATAAGAACCAAGCACGGCGTTGGCTATATTGTGGAGTGATTGCTTTGCAGGCACGGAGCTTTGAATTTTGGAGGACTGACAGATGAGAGCTGCGGAAAATTCGGAAAATATGACTTTTTTGCAAGAGTATATGAGGGAGCGGGGAGCGGTGCTTGCTTTCACGGCAGGGATAATGGCGGTATTCGCTGCTACGCTTCTTTTGATGGGTGTTGAGGTACAAATGCTGCTTTATCCGACGGTGCTGTGCGTTTTTTTGAGTGCGGCGGCTCTGGCGGTCGATCTTTGGAAACACAGGAATGATTACATAAGCAGGAGGGATATAGAGAAAATAACTCTTTCGATAGATGAGAGTTTGCCTGAGGCAACGACCTTCGAGGGCTTGGAGTATCAGCAGGTAATTCGCCGTCTGATGAAGGAGTACAAGGATTTTGTGAACAGTGCTGAGGCAAGGTATGACAGCATGACGGAGTATTACACAGTATGGGCACACCAAATTAAAACACCGATTTCTTCGATGCGGCTTGCACTTGCAGGTGAGGACAGCAGTCTTGCGAGGCGGCTCAGCTCTGACCTTCTGAGGATAGAACAGTATGCGGACATGGTGCTGGTTTATCTGAGGCTGGACTCGGAATCGACAGACTATGTATTTACAGAGTGCAATGTGGGAGAAACAGTCAAACGTGCCGTGAAACGCTTTGCTGTGGAGTTCATAGACAGAAAGCTGAGCTTTAGCTGTGATGAAACGCTTGAAAGCATGAGGGTGATAAGCGATTCGAAATGGCTCGGATTTGTGATCGAGCAGCTTTTGTCGAATTCGCTGAAGTATACGAAAACAGGCGGCATACGCATTTGGTGCAGAGAGGCGGGCGTGCTGGTGATAGAGGACAGCGGCATAGGCATAGCACCGCAGGATTTGCCTCGTATTTTCGAAAAGGGTTATACGGGGTATAACGGAAGAACGGGCGATGCGAGCGGAATAGGTCTGTATCTTTGCAGGCGTGTGTGCCAAAACCTGCATATAGGGCTGAATGCGGAGTCTGAGGTAGGCGTGGGTACGAAAATGATTTTGAATCTGAACCAGTATAAGCTCAGAAACGAGTAACAGATGGCTCACAGGCGTACCGTCGGAAGTTGTCGGAACTTGTCGGGCGTTTTCGCTTGTCATCGAAGGTTCTCGGGCGTTCTCGGGGGGGCTCTTGAGAGTTCTCTGGTGTGCCCTGCGATTCGTGACATTTTTGTAAGAAACGAAAGGGGAAATGTAAGCCGAAAAAATGGAATGCGTTTTCTCTTTTTTGTATAATTTTATCGTCGAAAGGAATCGGAGCGTTTTCAACATGCAGTACGATGTACCGGAGATGTATAAAGCTATGATTAAAGCTTCGACAGAAACCACGGTTAGGAGGAACGGAAAATGAGTATGCTGGAGGTCAGCGAGTTAAAGAAGATATATCAGACGAGGTTCGGGGGCAACAAGGTAGAGGCATTGAAAAATGTTAATTTTACGGTGGAGCAGGGCGAGTTCGTGGCTATAATGGGCGAGTCCGGTTCGGGCAAAACGACGCTGCTGAATATTTTGGCGGCACTGGATAAGCCGACGGCAGGCAGGGTGCTGCTTGACGGTCGTGATTTGTCGGCAGTAAGGGAGTCGGAGGCTGCAGCATTTCGCAGGGATAATCTCGGCTTCGTGTTTCAGGAGTTCAATCTGCTGGACACATTTTCGATAGAGGACAATATTTATCTGCCGCTTGTTTTGCAGGGAAAAAGATACGATGAAATGAGGGAAAAGCTGATGCCGATAGCGTTGAGGCTCGGTATAAAGGATTTGCTGAAAAAATATCCGTATGAGGTATCCGGAGGTCAAAAGCAGAGAGCCGCGGTTGCCAGAGCTCTTATCACCGATCCGAAGATAATACTTGCGGACGAACCGACCGGTGCCCTGGATTCCAAGGCCTCAGATGAGCTTTTGAAGCAGTTCTCGGAAATCAATGCGAGCGGACAGACGATACTCATGGTTACGCATTCGGTTAAGGCGGCAAGTGCGGCATCGAGGGTGCTGTTCATCAAGGACGGCGAGGTGTTCCATCAGATTTACAGGGGAGGGGACACAAGCGAGCTGCTGTACCAGAAGATTTCACAGACGCTTACGATTTTGGCAACGGGCGGTGAAGCAAGATGAAAAAGGGGTTTTACTATAGTCTTGCCTGCGAGGGCATGAGAAAAAACAAGAGGCTTTATGTGCCGTATATTTTGACCTGCGTGGGAATGGTAATGATGCTGTATATCGTGCAGTATTTGCAGCACTCCGAAATGATAAGAGCTATGAGCGGAGGAACCGCTGTGTGCATGACCATGGCACTCGGCGGCTGGGTTATCGCATTTTTCTCCGTGCTGTTCCTGCTTTACACCGGATCGTTTCTGATGCGCAGACGCAGAATGGAATTCGGTCTTTACAATATGCTCGGAATGAGCAAGCGGAATATCACAAATATCCTGGCGTGGGAGGTATTCATTTCGTTTCTGATTTCGGTGACGCTTGGTCTGATTTCGGGGATAGTACTTTCAAAGCTTGCGGAGCTGATTCTGATAAGGGTTTTGGACGGAGCGGCTTCGTATTCGTTTTCGATATCGCATGAGGCGGTCGTGGTAACGATTTTCGTTTTCGTAGGTATATTCGCAGTGCAGTTTCTGAATGCGGTGCGGCAGATAAGGCTGAGTACGGTAACAGCTCTTATGCAGTCGGAGAATGTCGGCGAAAGACCGCCTAAGTCCAATGTTTTGATCGGTGTGTCAGGCTTCGTCATTTTGGCGGCGGCGTACGGGCTTGCTGTTTCGATAGAGGATCCGATAGCTGCGATGCTTTTGTTTTTCGTAGCGGTGATTATGGTAATCGCAGCTACCTATCTGATTTTCATAGCGGGAATGGTGCTTCTTTGCAAGCTGCTGCAAAAGAACAAAAGCTACTATTATAAGGCTCGTCATTTCGTATCGGTGTCATCGATGGCTTACCGCATGAAACGCAACGGTGCGGGTTTGGCTTCGATATGTATCTTGGCAACGATGGTGCTGGTGATGCTTTCCTCGACGGCAAGCTTGTATTTTGGGGCAGAGGATATGCTTAATTCACGCTATCCAAGGCAGATAAACAATACTCTGTATTTTTACGAGGAAAATCTTGCGAATATGTCAGAGGAGAACACGGAAAAATATGCGGAGATTTTTAACGGTTTGGCGGCACAGAGGGGTGTTGAGCCGACGAACATACAACAGTATCGTGCCTTGCTGACATATGCAAAGCTTGATGATACCGTGATGAATCTCATGTTCGTGCCGCTTGCCGATTACAACCGCTATGCTGACACGAAAGAAACGCTGGCAGATGATGAAGTGTTGATTTATCCTTTACGCACCGAGTATGACAAGGACAGCTTCAAATTCGAGGATATGCCGGAATATAAGGTAAAAAAACAGGTTGAGTTTCAGGAAGTTACCTCGAAGGTGGCGACAGAAATCGTGCCTACACTCGTTGTTGTAGTCCCGGATACGGAAAAGCTGCTTGAGGGCACGGACTGGCTGAATATGAGGGACGAAAACGGTGATTACAGGCTGAGCAGATATTTTGTGTACAATTTTGATACGCAGGACATGAGCAATTTGGAGCAGATAGAATTTGGGAATTGGTATATGGATAAGCTTACCGACGCACTGACAAACGGCGGAGCGGCGGGCAATTTGGCACACACCACGGAGCTGCTGTCGGGAAACAGGGAGGATTTTTACGGAACCTACGGAGGTCTTTTCTTCCTTGCAATACTTCTGAGCATAGTCTTTATAGCTGCTGCGGTTCAGATAATCTACTACAAGCAGATATCTGAGGGCTACGAGGATCAGAGTAAATTCGCAATAATGCAGAAGGTCGGAATGACGAAAGTGGAGATCAAACGCAGCATAAATTCACAGGTACTGACGGTATTTTTCCTGCCTCTGCTGATGGCAGGGCTTCATATGACCTTCGCATTCCCGATGATAAGGCGAATACTGTATCTGTTCAATCTGATGAATGTCGGACTTTTCGTGTTAACGACAGTGCTGAGCTTCCTCGCATTCGCAGTGCTGTATATAATCGT
>CAZLTX010000098.1:0-4928 GCA_964562555.1 uncultured Oscillospiraceae bacterium | reverse complement strand
GGTCTTGCGTCAAGTACTCTGATACGGACTCGTTCTCCGAGGCTGTACGGTCGTCTGAGGTCACGTGCAAATGCCATGCCCTCAACTGTGCTTGCAAGCTCGACATAAACTCCGAATTCCGTAACTCCGCTGACTATGCCCTCGTATTCCTCGCCTATCCGATCGAGCATGTATTCGCATTTTTTGAGCTTTTCGACATCACGTTCAAGCTCCTGTGCCTGTCTTTCGGTTCTTGAAGAAAGCTCTGCCGCATTCAGTGCGTCAGTCCTGTATTTTTCAAGCTTTGCCTCTGTCATCTTTCCTTGTAGCTGCTGCTTGATTACCCTGTGTATAAACAAATCGGGGTAACGACGTATCGGAGATGTGAAATGGCAATAGTATCTGAATGCCAAGCCGAAATGGCCGTCACACTCCGTACTGTAATACGCCTTTTTCATCGTCCTCAGCATCACACGGTTTACCACCGCCTCATACGGCTTATTTTCAAGCTGTACAATGATATCCGCAAGCGTTTTCGGATTGATGTTGTCGGCACTTCCCTTCATATGAATACCGAAATTCATCAGATATGCTTTCAGCTCTGTCATCTTTTCAGGATCGGGCTTTTCATGCACACGGTAAAGGAAAGGGTACTGCATCCAGAAAAACTGCTCCGCAACCGTTTCGTTAGCAACAAGCATAAATTCTTCTATCATTCTGTTTGCATTCCTTCTTTCAGCCGCTCTTATTTCAACCGGGTGCTCTGCCTCGTCCAAGATAATTTCCGACTCGGCGATATCAAAATCAAGGCTGCCCTGCTGCTTTCGTCTGTGTCTGAGTATTCCTGCCAGCTCATTCATATTTCTCAAATCATCGAGAATGAAAGCATATCGGCTCTCAAGCTCCGAATCATGCTTTTCTATTATGTCCGAAACATCATCGTATACCATTCGTGCTTTGGAGCGTATCACAGATTCACATATTTCATGGCTGATTACCGTTCCCGCAGCGTCGATTTCCATAATGCACGAGAGTGTCAAGCGATCCTCGCCCTCGTTCAGACTGCATACGCCGTTTGAAAGTCCTTTCGGCAGCATCGGCACTACCCTGTTCAGCAGATACACGCTTGTTCCACGCTTAAGTGCCTCCCTGTCAAGGTATCCGTCCTCGTCCACAAAATGGCTGACATCCGCAATATGCACTCCCAAAAGGTAGTTTCCGTTTGGCAGCAGCTCTACGGAAACCGCATCGTCCAAGTCCTTTGCGGTCGGACCGTCTATGGTTATAATCGTCTTGTTGCGGAGGTCGAGTCTGCCTCTGAGAGCCTCATCAGTGATGGTTTCCTTTGCTCTCGCCTTTGCCTCCGCATTGCAGCGGCTCGGAAAGGTTTCGAAAAGTCCCTTCGCTCTTATCATCGAAAGCACATCGCTCCCGACTTGATTTTTTCGTGCAACGATTTCGCTGATCTTGCCCTCCGCACCGCTCAGCTTATCCGGATACTTGGTGATTTTGGCAACCACCTTGTCGCCGTCTGCCGCACTGCGGAAAAAGTCTTTTTTTATGAAAATATCTTCGCCGATTTTCTTGTCGTCCGGAACGACAAAGCCGAAGCTTCGCCGTTTTTGAAAGGTGCCGACCACTTCTGTCGTCTTTCTTTCTATAATTCGGCTTATGATTCCCTCCTTCGAGCGTTCCCAAAGGTACGGCGGAAGTAAATCTACCTCAACGATATCTCCGTTCATAGCACCGAGCATATTATCTCTGCCAATGAATATATCGCCGCCCTCCTCCTGTCTGACGAAACCGAAGCCTGTGCGGTGCTTTTCGAGTACTCCGCTGCGAAGCGTGCCGCCAAAGGCGGCGGCTGAGCAGGCAGCATCACCGCTGCGGGCTGCCTGCTCAGCCCGCACGGAGCAAAACCCGCTGTTTGTATCACCGCCTGCGAAATGTCGGCGGGTTTTGTTCCGTGCACCGCTTCGCAGCCTGTTTTTTCTCTTCCTGCTGTTTTTTTCTTTCATTCTGTATATTTCACCTTAAACACATATCTAAATCAAGCCGTGTGCCCTTGCCTCGTCCCGCAGAGCATCTCTGAACTGCGGATGTGCGAGCCCTATCAGAGCACGCACACGGTCGCCCATGCTCAGCGGTTTCAGGTTAACACAGCCGTACTCGGTCGCCACATACTGCACATCGCTGCGAGGTGTGGTAACTACCGAGCCCGGTGCAAATGCAGGCACGATTTTGCTTACAAGCTTGCCGTTTTTAACGAAGGTCGAAGTCGTCGCAATGAAGGACTTGCCTCCCTCAGACCACTGTGCACCTCGTACAAAGTCAAGCTGACCGCCCGTACCGCTCTGCTGATTCCAAGCTACACATTCAGATGCACACTGACCGAACAAATCTATGGACATAGTGCTGTTTATCGAAATCATTCTCCTGTTTTTCGCAATATTCCTTGCATCGTTGGCAACGGCAAAAGGAACACAGTGCATATCGGGATTTTTGTCGAGGAAGCTGTACAGCTTCTCGGTTCCGAGTGAGAATGAATATACGCTCTTTCCGTCCATATACCCTTTCGCACGGTTTGTTACATTTCCGTTTTCGATTAAGTCCAGCATAGGCTGATTAAACAGCTCGGTATGTATTCCCAAATCATTTTTTGTCATCAAGCCGTATCCGATTTCCGTGGAAATGTTACCGAGTCCGAGCTGAATTGTCGCACCGTCCGGCACCTCGGCTATTATGAAGTCCGATATTTTCTTTGCAACCTCGTCGCCCGCAGGTGTTTCGTAAGACATAATCGGCCTTTCATACTCAACGAGCATATCAACCTCCGATACGTTTATCAGATTGCCCTCTCCCAACACATACGGAACCTTCGGATTCACCTCCAGAACAATAATGCCGTCTATAGACTTAGTTGCCTCCGTCAGTGCTCTCTGACACGCAACACCTGACGGACCGAAGGAAAAATTACCGTTCTCATCGGGCGAGGACACCTCGAAAAAGCATACATTGGGCTTTGCATTTTCTCTTGCCCATATTTCGATTTGGCTGAGATGAACCGATGTATATCTTACAGGCATCTTATGTCTGTACATTTTTCTTTCGTTTACACCTATAAAGTATGTATTGATTCCAAACGGATTATTCTCAAAATCTTCATAAAGTGCACAGGGTTCAAAAGCCTGGCTGCTCTGAATTTCAACCTTTTCAAGCTCGTCCTTTCTCTTCCAAAGTGCATCAAGCAGACCGTATGCAACGCTCGATGCCGTTCCCGCATAAACCCTGTCTCCCGATTTTACGCACTTTACAGCCTCGCAATGTACGGTTTTTTTGGCATCATATTCTGCTTTCCATTCCGAATTTCTTACTTCTGTCATATCAATTACCTCTCCTCATACATCTTTTATATTTTATACATTTTTTATATCACTCACATTTTGGTCTTTATCATTGTTTCTCGATTACTGTTTCTCGGGCTCATCGACTATATTATTTATCCATACGCCTTTCTTAACCAACACGAAGCCGACTATACATTTCACGAGCGTTGAAAACTCCGCAATGAAAAATACGAGCTGTATCGGCAGTGCCGTAAACTTAGTCAATATAAACACCAGCGGAATCGGCAGTACCCACATATATGCACTGTCAAAGAAAAACGTTACTATCGATTTTCCTCCCGCACGCAGGGTAAAATACGTCGCATGCGTGAAGCCGTAAAGCGGGTGGCAAATTCCCGTGATGATGATAAGCTGAGTTGCCAGCTCCTTTATCATGCTCTCAGTATTGTATATATGAGGGAACAGCGGTGACACGGCAATCAATGCCAGTCCCGTAACAAAGCAGCAGAACACCGAGAAAACAATCAACTGCTTATCCTCTCTCTTTGCCTGTTCAAGCTTTCCCGCTCCCAAAAGCTGCCCTATGATAATGCCTACCGAGCTGCCCAATGAAAGAAAAACAACACCGAACACATTTCCAATCGTGTTGGAGATATTAAATGCCGCAACTACTTCAAGCCCTCTGAGCGAGTAGCATTGGTTTTGGAATGCTATTCCTACAGACCACAGCAGCTCGTTGATGAACAGCGGCAGTCCCACTATGATGATTTGTTTCAGCAGCGGTGCAGGAATACGGAAGCTTCTCAGTGCACCGACTATAAACGGATATTGTGCGTGATGGCTGTGTGTCCAGTACGCTACAATGCCGAGCTCAACGAATCTGGAAATTACCGTTGCGATTGCAGCACCCACCGCACCTAATGCCGGAGCCCCGAATTTTCCGAAAATCAAAATATAGTTGAACAGCAGATTTACGAGCACAGCGACTATACCTGCAAGCATAGGCACGACGGTCTGTCCTGTTTCCCTGAGAGTGCCCGAGTAACCCTGAGTCATTGCAAACGGCAGCAAGCCTATTACGATAACTCTGAGGTATGCTACTCCGTAGTTCAGAGTTGCCTCAAGGTCGCCCTCGCTTTCTCCCTCGTGTATGAACAGGCTTATCAGCTCTTCTCCCACACTCAAAAATGCCGCTGCGAAAACCACCGTCAGCACAGCTCCGAACATGAGCTTGAAACGGAAAGTATTTCGCAGTCCGTCATGCTGCCCGCTGCCGTAAAACTGTGCACCTAGAATACCCGCGCCTGCAACGGCTCCGAAAATACATATATTAAATATGAATACAAGCTGGTTTGCAATTGCCACACCCGACATCTGCTCCGTGCCGACCTGCCCGACCATTATATTGTCGAGCATACTCACGAAATTGGTAATGCCGTTCTGAATCATAATCGGCACCGCTACTGCCAAAACCTTCTTATAAAACTCCCGGCTTCCTATAAGTCCTCCCAATCTTTCGCCGCTTGTCTTCGTAATCTTATTCATTCAAAAATTTCCTCCGTAAAATTGCTTTATTCACTTTTGATAGCCTCAAGTGCCGGA
>CAZLTX010000097.1:0-5081 GCA_964562555.1 uncultured Oscillospiraceae bacterium | reverse complement strand
GAAATTTTACGAAAAATTTTTCAAAAAAGACTTGCCAAACTTGCCAATATGATATATACTAAAAAAGCTTGCTTAAGGCGATGAAACGGGAAGTTGCTGAGCTATCAGGTAATTTCCGTGGAGAATTGTCCTCACTCGATGGGGGCGAAGGGATTCGCCTGATTTTTGCTTTGTGTGTAAATGTAGGAAACACACGGGCGCGTGTACGAAAGAGCAAGAACGACTGTACGCGTTGAAATCAAGGCATTTGAACCCCTTGTACAAGCATAGCGTAAACAGTACAAAAATTATTTCAGGAGGAAAACAATGAGCGAATTACAAAAAATCAGAATTAAGCTTAAAGCTTATGATCATGCGTTATTAGACCAGTCTGCTGCTAAAATCGTTGAAACAGCGAAAAAGACAGGTGCAGACGTTTCCGGTCCGATTCCGCTGCCTACAGAAAAAGAAGTCGTAACAATCTTAAGAGCTGTACACAAGTACAAGGACAGCAGAGAGCAGTTCGAACAGAGAACTCACAAGAGACTTATCGACATCACAAACGCAACGCTGAAGACTACAGATGCTTTAACAAAGCTTGACCTGCCTGCAGGCGTTGACATCGAAATCAAGCTCTAATACGAAAGCTTTTGATTTCAAGCTAATAAGTTAAAGGGACCTTCCCTTAGTAAGAATGCATGAGAGGGAAAAGCCGAGGAGGATTCACCTGTGTAAATCCGAGGGGTCAAGATGCGGACACCGAACAACGGCAAGGCACACCAGAGCATTCCAATGTAAGAAAAGGAGAAAAAATATGAAGATGATCTTAGGAAAAAAGATGGGCATGACTCAGATCTTCGATGAAGAAGGAAATGTGATTCCGGTAACAGTCATCGAAGCAGGCCCTGAAGTTGTAACTCAGGTTAAGACAGTTGAAACAGACGGTTACAACGCAGTACAGGTTGGTTTTGAAGATCAGAAACCACAGAGAGTAACAAAGCCGTTAACGGGACATTTTGAAAAAGCAGGCGTAGCTCCTAAGAAGTACCTTGCTGAATTCAGAGTTGAAGACGGTGAAAACTACGAAGTTGGACAGGTAATCACGGTTGCTGAGTTCGAAGTTGGCAAGAAGCTTGACATCACAGGCACTTCCAAGGGTAAAGGAACTCAGGGCAACATCAAGAGACACGGACACCACAGAGGTCCTATGACTCACGGTTCCAAGCACAAGAGACTTGCAGGCGCACTCGCAGCAGGTACTTACCCTTCAAGAGTATTCAAGGGCAATGCAGGTCCGGGAAGAATGGGAAGAGAAACCGTTACCGTTCAGAATGTGGTTTTAGTAAAAGTTATCGAAGAAAGAAACCTTATGCTGGTTAAGGGCGCAGTTCCGGGAAACAAGGGTGGACTGGTTCGCGTTCAGTACGCAGTAAAAGGTCAGGACAAATAACAGACTTTTGGAAAGGAGGAAGCACAAATGGCAAAAGTAACAATGCTTAACATGGCAGGAGCTGAGGTCGGAGCAATCGAATTAAACGATGCGATCTTCGGAATCACTCCAAACGAAAACGCTGTTCACGCAGTAGTAAAGAACTACTTAGCTAACCAAAGACAGGGCACTCAGTCAGCTAAGACAAGAGGCGAAGTCAGAGGAGGCGGTAGAAAGCCTTTCAGACAAAAAGGAACAGGTCGTCACAGACAAGGTAGCTCAACAGACCCGTCACAGATCGGCGGCGGCGTTGTATTCGCACCAAAGCCTCGCGACTACAGATATACATTACCTAAGAAATTAAGAAGACTTGCAATGAAGTCTGCACTTTCCTCAAAGGTATTGGAGAATGAAATCATCGTAATCGATGAGCTTAAATTTGATGCACCTAAGACAAAGGAAATGATCAAGGTGCTCGAAAATGTTAAGGCAGGCAAAAAGGCCTTAATCATCACAGCTGACAAGGACGAAAACGTTGTAAGATCCGCAGCTAACATTCCGGGAGTAAGAACAGCTCTCGTAGGAACAATGAATGTTTACGAAATCGTAAACCACACAAGCTTCATCGTAACTAAGGAAGCGGTAGAAAAGATTCAGGAGGTGTACATCTAATGAAAACAGCATATGATATCATTTTGACACCTGTTATTTCCGAACAGTCCATGGATGTGGCAGTTGACAAGAAGTACACTTTCAAGGTTGCAGTAGACGCTAACAAGACTCAGGTTAAATTAGCTGTTGAAGAAATCTTCGGTGTTGAAGTAGCGAAAGTAAACATCATGAATTATGACGGCAAAGTTAAGAGAATGGGAAGAAATGTGGGCAGAACAGCTGCTTACAAAAAAGCAATCGTTACACTTACTGCAGACAGTAAGGAAATCGAATTCTTCCAGGGACTTTAATATAGGAGGTATGTAAGAAATGGGAATTAGAAAATATAATCCAACTACTCCTGGTCTTAGAGGTATGACGGTTTCTACATTTGAAGAAATTACTACCAATACACCCGAAAAATCCTTGACTGTTACGCTGAAGAAGCATGCAGGAAGAAACAACAGAGGTAAGATCACTGTTAGACATCAGGGTGGCGGAACCAGACCGAAATACAGAATCATCGACTTCAAGAGATCTAAGGACGATGTTCCTGCAACTGTTAAGACAATCGAATACGACCCTAACAGAAGTGCAAACATCGCACTCCTTGCTTACGCAGACGGCGAAAAGAGATACATTCTTGCTCCTAAGGGATTACAGGTAGGACAGCAGGTTGTATCCGGTCCTGAAGCAGATATCGTTACAGGAAACGCTCTTCCGATCGCAAACATTCCTGTCGGCACTATCATTCACAATGTTGAGCTTAAGCCTGGTAAGGGCGGACAGCTTGCAAGATCCGCAGGTAACGGAGCACAGCTCATGGCTAAAGAGGGAGATTACGCACAGGTAAGACTTCCGTCCGGCGAAGTTAGAAAGATCAGCATGAGATGCAGAGCTACAATCGGTGAAGTCGGCAATGGCGACCACGCTAATATCCAGATCGGTAAAGCGGGTCGTAAGAGACATATGGGCATCAGACCTACAGTAAGAGGTTCCGTAATGAACCCTAACGATCACCCACACGGCGGTGGTGAAGGCAGAGCTCCTGTCGGCCGTAAGAGTCCGGTTACTCCTTGGGGTAAGCCAGCACTCGGATATAAGACAAGAAAGAAGAACAAAGCTTCAAATCAATATATCGTAAAGAGAAGAAATGAAAAATAATAGGAAGGAGCAAAGATAATGGGTAGATCACTTAAAAAGGGTCCTTTCGTAAATGCGAAGCTGCTCAAGGCTATCGAAGAGCTTAACGCAGCTAACGAAAAGAAAGTTATCAAAACATGGTCAAGACCATCAACAATATTCCCGCAGATGGTGGGACACACTATCGCAGTGCACGACGGTAAGAAACATGTTCCTGTGTATATCACAGAAGACATGGTAGGACACAGACTTGGAGAATTTGCTCCTACGAGAAACTACAGAGGTCACGCTGCTGACAAATCATCAAAGGTTAAGAAATAAGAAAGGAGAACATGAAAAATGGAAGCAAAAGCAGTTGCTAAATATGTAAGAATGTCTCCTATCAAGCTGAAACCTGTTACTGACTTAGTAAGAGGCAAGGACTTAAACGAGGCATTGAACATCTTAAAGTTCACCCCGGGCAAAGGTTCAGAAATCGTAGAAAAGGTTGTTAAATCGGCAGCAGCAAACGCTGAAAACAATTTCGACATGAATCCGGACAATTTATATGTTGCAGAAGTATATGCCAACCAGGGCCCAACCATGAAGAGATGGAGAGCCGGCTCCCAAGGCAGAGCATCAATCATCTTAAAGAGATCAAGCCATGTTGGCGTAACTCTTAGAGAGAAAGAATAGGAGGTTCACGAATGGGTCAGAAAGTAAGTCCACATGGTTTAAGAGTGGGCGTTATAAAAGACTGGGATTCCAAATGGTATGCAGATAAGAAGAACTTTGCGGATTACCTTGCAGAAGACAACAAAGTGAGAGAATACGTAAAGAAAAAGTTATATGTTGCAGGAGTTTCCAAGGTTCTTATTGAAAGAGCAGCAGAAAATAAAATCAGAGTTATCGTTCTTACAGCTAAGCCGGGTATGGTAATCGGAAGATCCGGAGACGGCATCGAGGTTCTCAAGGCTGACATCAAAAAGATGACAGGCAAGGAAGTAGAAATCTCCATCGAAGAAGTAAGAAGATCCGAATTAGATGCACAGCTTACAGCAGAAAGTATCGCTCAGGCTCTCGAAAGACGTGTATCCTTCAGAAGAGCTATGAAGCAGGCAATCGGCAGAACAATGAAGTCAGGTGCAAAGGGTATCAAGGTTCTTTGCTCCGGAAGACTCGGCGGAGCTGAAATTGCAAGAAGCGAAAAGTACAGCGAAGGAAATGTTCCTCTGCACACATTGAGAGCTGACATCGACTACGGTTTTGCTGAAGCAGACACGACATACGGAAAGATCGGCGTTAAGGTTTGGATTAACCACGGCGAAGTTCTTGACAAGGGTCTGAAGAGTGCGATTCGTGAAGAAAAGCGTGACAAGAAAGACAGAAAGCCTAGAAAAGACGGCGAGAGAAGAGAAAGACGCGATCGTCGTGACGGTGAAAGAAGAGAAAGACGTGACAGAAATGACCGTCAGGAAGCACCAAAGGCTATGAACCCAAGAGTAAGAAAAACTCCGAAGGTTGAAGCAAAACCACAGGTTGAAGAACAGGCTCCTGTTACTGAAGCAGTAGAAACAACAGAAGCATAAGCACAGAGAAAGGAGGAACAAAGCCATGTTAATGCCAAAGCGCGTTAAACACAGAAGAGTTCACAGAGGAAGAATGAAAGGCGTTGCAACCAAAGGTAACACGATTACTTACGGAGCATACGGATTGGTTGCACAGGAATGTGGATGGATTACCTCTAATCAGATCGAGGCAGCTCGTATCGCTATGACGAGATCGATCAAAAGAGGTGGTAAAGTATATATCAAAATTTTCCCGCACAAGTCGGTAACTAAGAAACCTGCTGAAGTACGTATGGGTTCCGGTAAAGGTGCTCCTGAGTACTGGGTAGCAG
>CAZLTX010000096.1:0-5104 GCA_964562555.1 uncultured Oscillospiraceae bacterium | reverse complement strand
TGTTTTCCTCGGAAATCTCAAGCGGCCACAGCGTTTCTATCCATACGCTGTCCGAGATTCGAACGCCGCTCCCCGCACACAGGTCTGTAAGGATTCTGCCTGTTTTCATGCATTCGCCAAGCTCCGTCAGTCCTTTGTAATGGTCCGTATGCTTATGCGTAGCAATCGCCACATCTACGGCTCCGGCTCCGTTTTTCAGCAGATACGGCTTCAGTGTCTTTTTTCCGAGATTGTACTCCGCCTTGCCGCCGCCGTCTATCAGTATGTTTTTTCCGTCTGCACGAAGGTGTACGCAGTCACCCTGTCCCACATCGACGAAAACGATGTCATCGTGCGTAATCGGCGAGTATGCCGCAGCCTCCGCCATAAGTGCCGTAATGACTATAAGCACCGTCATACGCAGAATATTCTTTCTGTTTTTCCTCAGCCTCCATATCAAAAATGTTTCCGATGCTGCGAAAAAAGACATGCAGAGTATGAATACCGTAACTCCCACAGGCAGCGAAACGATATCAAAGGAGGAAAGCCCTCCGAGCGTCGAGAAATGATTCAGCTTTGTCAGCATCACGGCAAAGCCCTCCGTTACCGCCTGCACAGGAGCAAAGCCCACTCCTATCATTGAAAGCACGAACGCAAGCATGGCAATCGGCACGAAATATCCCGTCAGATATATTATCGGTATGTTTACAAGCAGTGACACCAACGACACATAGTTAAAGCTCTGTATTTGATAAAAAAGCAAGCCGAAATTGACCGCCAAAGCGGCAGCGAGGCTTTCCGGTATTTTTTTCGGAACGAGCGGCGTGAAAAAGCTTATAGAGCTTATAGCCAAAAACGACATTTGAAATCCCGTCCCCAAAATCACATACGGGTTATGCACTATCAAGATGAATGCCGCCGCACTCATTCCCGTCAGCCTGTCGTAACGCCTGTCTGCAAATCTGCCGACGGTGCTTACCGCAATCATCAGTATCGCTCTGGTCGCCGACGGACTCCACATGGAAAGCGTACCGTATGTGAACAGCAGCATTATAAGCACGAGCAAGGCGGCAGCCGTCCTCTTCCTTCCTGCGATTTTTTTGTAAATTCCATAGAGTATTCCCACATGAAGTCCGCTCACCGCCAATATATGAGCCGTTCCGTTATTTCTGAACTCATCATATATTTCTTCCTCCATTTGCGAGGTATCGCCAAAAAGCACACCGGCTATTATCCCCCGATTTTCCGTACTGATTTGAGCCAGGAATTCGCACCTGCTGCGGTAAAGAAATCTTTCGTATTTCTCCAAAGGCGTAAAATCACTTTCAAGCACACGATAGCTCGATATTGATGCGATTTTGCCGATTCCGCAGCTTTTCAGATAATCATGGTAGTCAAAGCAGTGAGGATTTCTCGCCCCGTCCGCAGCTTTGAACTCTGCCGTAAAAGCGATTTCCGCACGCAAAAGCTCCCATGGCCGCTCAGCCTCACGATATATACTGAGCAAAACATCTTCGCAGAAATCCGTTTCAATGCCTTCGCAGCTTATAAGCCGCACTCTCAACGTGTGCTTTCCCTCTTTTTTCTGGACCTTTATTATCTTTCCCGTACATTCGAGCTTGCTGCTGTTGCTATCGTTGCTGCCGTTGCCGGTTTCGACGCTGCTGTCGATGCTGTCGCTGCCGGTTTCTCTGTCGGCATACGCATCAAAATTCAGCTCGTTCATTCTGAGCGGCAGTCCCGCCCTGTGCATGAACATCAGCAATACGATAAGTACCAAAACAAAAGCAAAAAATTTTCGTCTCATACTCCCTCCGCTGTCATTCATATTCCGCATTCTTGCCGGAATCTATGTCGGACGCACGGAAGTGTTTAACCCTTGTTCCATCATATACCATTTTACTTAATTTTACAAGCTAAAATGTTTGTTTTTATTTCCTTAATATGTTATACTGAATGCGTATGCAATAAATTAGTATTAAAATTTGGACGAGATTATATCAGACAGTATAAAAGAAAGCGGGTGAATTGATTGAGTAAACATGACGATTTTGATTATCGCAGCAATCTGAACGACAGCGATAAATCGTCTGCATCGGGTGAAACGACCCACAGATCCAGACGGGATATCAGACTTGAGCAGGAGCAGCAGTCAGCCGAAAAGGCTCAAAAGCACAGAAGCCGTGCTCAGAAAAGCGATTCGGGCGTTGTAGGCGGCTCAGAGGCTGTGGCTGCGAAACCGAAATATAAATTAAACAAGAAGCAGTTCTTAAAATTCTTGATCTGCATCTTCCTTGCCGTTGCTCTGATAGTTACGGCATATTCGGCAATCGTTATCGCACGTGCACCTAAGATTGAAACAGGCAACATATACAGCTTGCTGTCACAAAGCTCTGTTCTGTACGATGACAGCGGTCAGATCATCGACAATGTATTTGCTGATGAAAACCGTACAATCGTAAGCATAGATCAGATTCCCGATCATGTTCAGAAAGCCTTTATCGCACTTGAAGATAAGACCTTCGAAACGCATCACGGTTTCAATGTCATCAGAATTTTCGGAGCTATCAAAGATGCCTTTTTCAACGGCGGACATGTCAGCGGCACGAGTACGATAACTCAGCAGCTTGCCAGAAACCTCTATCTTTCCGACGAAAAATCGGACAGAACTCTCAGCCGTAAGATCACCGAAGCATACTATGCGGTGATTTTGGAGAAAAAACTGAACAAGGACGAAATTCTGGAAGCTTACTTAAATACCGTATACTTCGGCAGCGGCTACGGTGTTCAGGCTGCCTCACAAGCTTATTTCTCAAAGGATATCGAAGATGTTACGATAGCCGAGGCCGCAGCACTGGCCGCAATGCCTCAGATGCCTTCGACCTACAGACTCGTGCTTCAGGTGTCCTCCGACGAAATTACCGAGGATACTACCAACCTTATAAAGAAGAGCGGCGATTATGCCTATGTTTGGAACGATGCGGCTGCGGGCAGAATCAAAACCTGTCTTGCACTCATGCACGAACAGGGCTATATCAGCGATGAAGAATATGAAGAGGCCAAGAATACCGAAATTAAGGATATGGTCAACCCTAACCTTGACGAGCTTAACGAGGTTTCCAACTATTTTGCCGATTATGTAATAACTCAGGTCATCAGCGACCTGCAAGCCGAATACGGCTACGATTACGCTAAGGCATCAAATCTCGTATACAACGGCGGTATTCAGATTTACACAACCATGGATTCTCAAGCACAGCAGGTAATCGAAAAGGAATATAAAGACGATTCCAATTTTCCTGAGCCTATCAACTATCGCACAGACAGCAAGGGTAACATACTCAACTCGGAAAGCGGCAATATAATGCTGTATAAGCTGTCAAACTACATCAGCGACGACGGTTATTTCAAGCTGAAATCGAGCGAATACGAATGGAACGATGACGGCTCGCTCACCATTTTTGCAGGCAAGCGGCTTGCCATCTATGATACCACCGTTCAGGGGCAGACCGATTACAGCGTGGAATTCAAGAGCATGTACACCTTAGAAAACGGTAAGTTTTACTCGATTCCGGGCGGATATCTGAATATTCCGCAGAACTACAAGAGCCGTGATTCCGAAAGCAACCTCGTGGTCAGTGCGGACTTTTTCAAGGATTATCCTAATTTCTTCACTCAGGACGGCAAAAAGCTGATAACCAAGGATTACAGCCTCAAGCAAAGAGTGATACAGCCGCAGTCGGCTATGACTATAGTAGATAACAAGACAGGTGCTATTAAAGCAATGATAGGCGGCCGTAAAATTTCAGGCCGTATGCTCTACAACAGAGCAACCGCACCGAGACAGCCGGGTTCCTCCATCAAGCCTCTTGCGGTTTATTCCGCAGCTCTCCAAAAGAGCTTTGAGCTTGCCGAAGAGGGTGAAACCTTCCCTCTCGTAGAAACAGGCTATGACAAGCAGGGTACCGAGCTTTGGGGTGATTACATCACAGCCGGTTCTATAGTTATAGATGAGCCTACGAAAATCGAGGGCAGAACATGGCCTAAGAACTCATATAACTCGTACAAGGGTTCATACACTTTCAGAACTGCACTCCAGCAGTCCGTAAATGTATGTGCGGTCAAGATTCTCGCACAGGTGGGTGTGGATTACTCCTACGATTTGGCTGAAAAGTTCGGTCTTACTACACTCGTCAAGGAAGGCAGTGTCAATGACCTTAACCTTGCTGCTCTCGCACTCGGCGGTCTTTCCAACGGTGCATCGACATTGGAGATGGCAAGTGCATACACCACCTTTGTCAACGACGGTGTTCACAAGAGCTACAGCTGCTATACCAAGGTTACCACGAAAACAGGTGATGTACTCTTAGAGTCCAAGACCACCGAAACCGAGGTTCTCGATCCGGGCGTTGCGTGGATCATGCGTGACGTATTACAGACTGTAGTTTCCGAAGGTATAGGCTCTTATGCAAGAGTTTCCGGAGAAAAGGTCGGCGGTAAAACAGGTACCACTTCCGACAGTTTTGATATTTGGTTCGACGGTTTCACCGCTAATTACTCTGCTGCTATTTGGGTCGGCAACGATGTAAACATTAAGCTTTCTTCGATGTCAAACAAGGCGGCGACCCTTTGGGGCAAGATTATGGGTCAGATTGACAATGCCAAGGGCGGAAGCTATTCAAAACGCCCATCAAATGTCGTAACAGCTACAATCGATACCAAGACAGGTCAGCTTGCAACCGAGGAATCGAAAAAGACACGCAAGGAATACTTTACCGAGGGAACTCAGCCGATGAAGGCTGCCGTACCGGACATAAGCGTTCTTGTCTGCTCTGAAAGCGGATACCTTGCAACGCCTTACTGTACAGACACATATTCCGTTTCGGGTTATGACGGAGAAACTCAGATAGACGAGGACGGCAATGAGCTTCCTCAGCACTACTGCAATCTTCACAATACGGATCCGATAAGCTACCCTATCGATCCTGAGGTTGAACTTCAGCCGTTCGTACCTCCGGTAATCGAGCCGGGTGACGATGTCATAGACGATCCCGATGATCCGAATTACGACCCGTCACAGCATCCGGAATTCCCTGATATCGACTACGATTCCGACGACGAATAA
>CAZLTX010000095.1:0-5208 GCA_964562555.1 uncultured Oscillospiraceae bacterium | reverse complement strand
CGAATAAAAATTCGTGAAAGTGAATAATTATGAGAAATGGAGAGAAAAAATGGCAGTAATTATTAATGGACGTGATCTGACGATCGAACAGGTAATAAGCGTATGCAGACACCATGAAAAGGTTGAGCTTGCTCCCGAGGCTGTCGAGGCTGTTAAAAAGGCAAGAGCATATGTTGAAAAGAAAGTTGCTGAAAAAGCTGTTGTTTACGGTTTGACAACCGGCTTCGGCAAATTTGCCAACGTTGCTATCGACACAGAGCAGACAGCAGAGCTTCAGAGAAACTTAATTATCAGCCACACCTGCTCTATGGGCAAGCCTTACGAACAGAAATATGTAAGAGCAGCTATGCTCCTCAGAGCGAATTCTTTATCCAGAGGAAACTCAGGTATCAGACTGGAAACACTTCAGACATTGATAGACATGCTTAATGCAGGAATTCACCCGATAGTTCCGGAAAAAGGTTCTGTAGGAGCCTCCGGCGACCTTGCACCGCTTTCCTGTATCGCACTCGGACTTATCGGACTCGGTAAGGTTGAGTACAAGGGAGAGGTCATCGAAGCAAAGGAAGCTTTCGAAAAGACAGGACTCAAGCCGGTTGTTTTGGCATCAAAAGAAGGACTTGCACTTAACAATGGTACACAGATGCTTACTGCAGTAGGTCTTAATACATTATATGATGCAATGAACTTGATGAAGATTGCCGACATCGCAGCGGCACTGACAGGCGAAGCACTTCATGCAATCGCTAAGGCATACGACCCTAAGACACATCTGCTCAGAGGACATCAGGGACAGATCGATGTGGCTGAAAACATGAGAACGCTTCTCGACGGCTCCAAGAATGCACTTCCGCTTCACCCTACTAAGGTTCAGGATCCGTATTCACAGAGATGTATGCCGCAGATTCACGGTGCATCAAGAGATGCCATCATGTATGTATATGGTGCGGTATCCAGAGAAATCAATGCAGTAACGGACAACCCTATCGTATTCCCTGACGAGGACGAAGTTATCTCCGGCGGCAATTTCCACGGACAGCCTATGGCTCTTGCATTCGATTTTCTTAAGATTGCAATTTCAGAGCTGGCGAACGTAGCTGAAAGAAGAACGGAAAGACTGGTAAATCCGGCATTATCCGAAGGACTTCCTGCATTCCTCGTTAAGGAAGGCGGACTTAACAACGGTTTCATGATCGCACAGTATGCATCTGCATCTATGGTTTCCGAAAACAAGGTTTATGACCATCCTGCATGTGTTGACTCGATTCCTACATCTGCAAACCAGGAAGACCATGTATCCATGGGTGCTACCTCAGCGAGAACGGCAGCAATGGTTCTGGACAACGCACAGAAGGTTATCGGTATCGAGCTTGCAGCAGCGGCACAGGGCATTTGGCTCCGCCAGGAAATGGGCGAAGGCGGCATAGACAATCTTGCAGCTCCAACCAAGGCTGCTTATGAGCACATTCGCAAAATTGCAGACCCGGTAGAAAAAGATATCATCATGATCGATTATCTCGAAAAGTTCGACAACATGGTAAAGGACAATTCCATTTTGGAAGCGGTAGAAAAGGTAGTTACGCTTAAATAAATAAGCTGATAAACGATTTTGAGAGCACCGACTTGCGGTATTGTAAGGAACGGTCGGTGCTTTTACATAAGGAGGACGAAATATGTTAGATAACAAAACACTTGAGGGTGCTATGACGATCAAGCTTGACAACGAATACCCGGATTATCCTGAATTTCAGGAAGGAATCAGACGTGCACCCGACAGAGGCTTCAGACTTACCAAGGCACAGACCAAGATTGCACTGAAAAACGCTCTTAGATATGTTCCTGAGGAGCTGCACGAAAAGCTTGCACCGGAATTCATGGAGGAGCTGACCACACGAGGCAGAATTTACGCATACAGATACAGACCTGAGGGCAGAATCTACGGAAAGCCGATTGACGAATACAAAGGCAAGTGTCTTGCAGGCAAGGCATTCCAGGTTATGATAGACAACAACCTTGACTTTGAAGTAGCACTCTATCCTTACGAGCTGGTTACTTACGGTGAAACAGGCTCCGTATGCCAAAACTGGCTGCAATACAGACTTATCAAAAAATATTTGGAAGAGCTGACCGACGACCAGACTTTGGTAGTTGAATCCGGACACCCGCTCGGACTGTTCCCGTCAAAGCCGACGGCACCGAGAGTAATCATCACCAACTCCATCATGGTAGGTATGTATGACAACCTCGATGACTGGGAAATCGCAGAGGAAATGGGCGTTGCAAACTACGGACAGATGACAGCAGGCGGATGGATGTATATCGGACCGCAGGGTATCGTACACGGCACCTTCAACACCATACTTAACGCAGGCCGTAAAGAGCTCGGCGTACCTGAGGACGGAGATCTTACGGGACATACCTTCGTTTCCTCCGGTCTCGGCGGCATGAGCGGAGCACAGCCAAAGGCAGCAAACATCGCAAATGCAGTCGGAATTTTCGCAGAAGTCGATCTTTCCAGAATCGAAACCAGACACGATCAGGGCTGGGTTGATGTTATAATGGACGACATAGACGAGGTATTTAAGCTCGCAAACGAAAAGCTTGCCGCTAAGGAATCAATTTCTATCGCATACCACGGCAACATCGTTGATCTGCTCGAGGCAGCGGTTGAAAAGGATTTCCACATTGACCTGCTTTCCGACCAGACCTCCTGCCACAATGTATACAACGGCGGCTACTGCCCGGTAGGTATGAGCTTCGAAGAAAGAACCAAGGAGCTGCACGAAAACAGAGATAACTTCTGCAAAGAGGTTGACAAGACACTTCACAGACACTATAAAGCAATCAAGGCACTTACCGACAAGGGAACATATTTCTTCGACTACGGCAACTCCTTCATGAAGGCTATGTACGATGCAGGCGTTAAAGAAATTTCCAAGAACGGTTATGACGATAAGGACGGATTTATTTGGCCGTCATATGTAGAAGACATCATGGGACCTATCCTCTTTGACTACGGATACGGACCTTTCAGATGGGTATGCCTGTCCGGCAAGCCTGAAGACCTCGATGCTACAGACAAGGCAGCAATGGAGGTTATCGACCCTAACAGACGCGGTCAGGACAGAGATAACTGGATTTGGATCAGAGATGCTAAGAAGAATAAGCTGGTAGTAGGTACGCAGGCTCGTATCCTTTACCAGGACGCAGAGGGCAGACGTGATATCGGACTTGCATTCAACAAGCTCGTAAGAGAGGGCAAGATCGGTCCTGTAATGATGGGTCGTGACCATCACGACGTATCCGGTACGGACTCCCCGTTCAGAGAAACCTCCAACATCAAGGACGGCTCCAATGTTATGGCTGACATGGCTGTACAGTGCTTCGCAGGAAATGCAGCAAGAGGTATGTCCTTATGTGCACTCCACAACGGCGGCGGCGTAGGTATAGGCAAGTCCATCAACGGCGGCTTCGGTCTGCTGCTTGACGGCTCCGAAAGAGTTGACGAAATTCTCAAATCCGCTATGATGTGGGACGTTATGGGCGGCGTTGCCCGCAGAAACTGGGCGAGAAACGAACACGCAGTGGAAACCTCAGTTGCATACAACAAGAACTATGCAGGCAAGGGACATATCACGATTCCGTACATCGCTGACGAAGAGCTGGTTGACTCCACTGTTGACAAATTCGTAAAATAGCAAAAAGCTAAAAACGAAAGACCTAAAACAAAATACAATAAAAATGAAACGGCAAGGCTTGCGGCAGAGCAAAGGCTGCGAGCCTTGCAAACCCCAAAATCCAAAATAAAAGGAGAAAAACGGGAAACAATGGCAAGTTTACTTATAAAAAATATCGGAATTCTGCAAACACCTGTCGGAAGCTTTCCGCACAAGGGACAGCAGCAGGGTGAGAACATAAAACTGAAAAATGCGGCGGTTCTCGCAGAGGACGGCATAATCAAGGCTATCACCGAAAACGGCGAGCTTCCGTGCAGCGAGGACGAGGCAGATGTCGTGCTTGATGCCGAGGGCAATCTCGTAACACCGGGCTTGGTAGAAGGACACACACATCTTGTTTTCGGCGGATACCGTCAGAACGAGATACCTCTGAAGCTCAAGGGTGCGGGATATTTGGACATTCTCAGAGCAGGCGGCGGCATCAATGACACCGTTAAAAAAACCAGAGAGGCAAGCTTTGAAGAGCTTTACGAAAAGACAGAGGGCTTTCTGGACGAAATGATGGATTTGGGCGTGACCACCTGTGAGGCTAAGAGCGGCTACGGCATTGACCTTGAAACGGAAGTAAAGCTCCTTGAGGTTCTGAAAAAGCTGAACGAGGATCACCCTATGGATATTGTTTCGACCTTCATGCCGGCACATGTCGTTTTGGCTGACTGGAAGGGCAGAGAAGATGAATTCATCGAGCTTTGTATCAATGAGATGATGCCTTATGTCAAAGAGCATGCTTTGGCAGAGTTCATCGACATATTCACAGAGGACTCAGTGTTTGACGTGGAGCAGAGCCGCAGATATTTGCAGGCTGCGAAAAAGCTTGGCTTCGGGCTGAAAATACATGCAGATGAAATCGAGGCTATAGGCGGAAGTGCGTTGGCAGGTGAAATGCAGGCGACCTCCGCAGAGCATCTCATCGTTATCAATGATGAGGGTATGGCATCTATGGCGAAGGGCGGAACAATAGCAATGTGTCTGCCGGCAACCTCGTTCTATCTCGGAGCGACCTTCGCACCGGCGAGAAGAATGATCGACGAGTTCGGAATTCCGGTAGCTATGGCATCTGACTTCAATCCGGGTTCGTGTCCGTCGCTGAACCTGCAATTTGTTATGAACCTCGGCTATCTGAAATATCGCATGACACCGGAGGAAATCCTTACTGCGGTAACGATAAATCCGGCATGCGGAATTAACAGAGGCGACAAGGTCGGAACACTTGAGGTAGGCAAGGATGCGGATATGGTAATTTGGAATGCACCTAATATGGAAATGCTCTGCTACCGTTTCGGCTCCAATTTGGCACTACAGACTATTAAGAAAGGAAATTTAGTCTAATGAAATTAGTTGATTTAACAGTAAAAGATTATTTAGATGTACTGAAATCAGATGCACCGGCACCGGGCGGCGGAAGTGTAAGTGCACTCTCTGCAGCACAGGGCGTGGGTCTTGTGGCTATGGTAGCAGACCTTACCATAGG
>CAZLTX010000094.1:0-5227 GCA_964562555.1 uncultured Oscillospiraceae bacterium | reverse complement strand
CAGAACTCGGAGGTGAATGGTAATGGCATTTAATACAGCGAATGCACCGGCACAGGTCGGTGAGAAGATGGCAACAAGACAGGCATACGGCAAAACACTCGTCGAGCTCGGTGCGGAAAATCCGAACCTTGTGGTTATGGACGCAGACCTTTCAAAATCGACCATGACAGCAGACTTTTCAAAGGCATATCCGGAAAGATTTTTCAACATGGGTATCGCCGAGCAGAATTTATATGCGTCTGCATGCGGACTCGCACTTTCCGGCAAGGTAGTGTGTGCAAGCACCTTTGCAATGTTTGCGGCAGGCAGAGCCTTTGAAATAATCAGAAACTCCATCGGATATACTCATGCAAATGTTAAGGTATGTGCGACACATGCGGGAATTACGGTGGGCGAGGATGGTGCAAGCCATCAGACCTTTGAAGATATCGCACTTATGAGAACGATACCGGGCATGACTGTACTCAATCCGTCCGACGGTAATTCGGCAGCGGCACTGATTCGCAGTGCGGTGGAATTCGACGGACCTGCATACATAAGACTGGGCAGAGCTGCGGTACCGACCTTCTATTCGGCTGAAGAGGCAGCAAAGCTCCAAATCGGAAAGGCAGCAACGCTTCGTGAGGGCAAAAAAGCCGACGGTGCGAATGCAGATTTGACGATAATCGCTACCGGAATCATGGTAAGCGAGGCAATGGAGGCAGCGGCAGAGCTTTCCGAAAAGCACGGTATAGAGGCTCGTGTTCTCGATATGCACACGATTAAGCCTATAGATGCCGAGGCGATAGTTAAAGCGGCAGGCGAAACGGGCTGCATAGTGACTGCGGAGGAGCATTCCGTGATAGGCGGACTCGGTTCTGCGGTTGCTGAGGTCGTAAGCACACATTGCCCCGTAAAAATGTATATGGTAGGTCAGAGGGACACCTTCGGGGAATCCGGAAAGCCTGACGAACTCAAGAAAAAATACGGAATGACGGCAGCAGACATAGTTGAAGGGGCACTTACGCTGCTGAAGTAAATCCAAAATCGTTAAATTGCTGAATTGCGATTCGAGGGTATGGGATTATGGAAAACATTTTAGAAAGCATTTCTGAAAATTTGAGCTTACAGGTACTTTACACAGGGCCGGTGCGGTGGATATTCGCCGCACTCGGCTTGTATATTTTAGTGCGTTCGATCGTATCGCTGATACGGGCAAAAAATCCTGCGGAGGTATGGGCATATATGAATGCGAGAACATACAGACAGGATTCGCAGGGGAATTGGGAAATCGCAGCCGAACAAAGTCTGCCGATTACACACTGGGAAAATGTCATAGGCAGGGCAAAAAACTGCGATATTCGTGCAAACGACCCTGTGATGTCACGAAATCACGGTGTGCTGATGAGAGATACGGCGGATTCGGACGCAGTGTGGCAGTATCGTGATTTGGGCTCAAAAAACGGTACATATCTTAATGACATTCTTATAAGCAGAGAGGGTGAGCCGGGTCCGTATCTAAAACTTAAATACGGTGATGTGATCAGAACCGGACTGAGCGAATTCACTCTGCTGCCGATAAGCCTTGAGGAGAAGAACAATAATGCGGCAATGCGAAAATCCGACACCAAGGTTATGAGTGCTGGACCGAGCCTTGCGGCACTGACGCTGTTTCAGCTTTTGACGGTTTTCCAGCTTTGGATAGCGGTGGGAAGTGATGCACTGGCAAATATCCTGCTTGCATTCGGAGGACTGTGTGCTTTGATGTGGATATACATGCTCGTCCTTAAGACAGCGGGCAGAACCGCCGTCGAGATGGAAACAATAGCGTTCTTTTTGTCAACACTGAGCCTTGCGGTGGTTGCGACTTCGGCACCCGACAAGCTGATGAAACAGTTTATTGCAATCGCAATAGGCGTGGGTCTTATGTTCATCATGTGCATATTGCTTCGCAATCTTGAAAGAACCAAAACGCTGCGGTGGGTGCTGCTGATAGCTGCGGTGCTGCTCTTGATTGCAAATCTGACAATAGGCAGCTTCGGCTACGGTGCGAAAAACTGGATACAGCTCGGGGGCTTCAGCTTTCAGCCGTCAGAGCTTGTAAAAGTTGCCTTTATATGGATAGGGGCGGGAACGCTGGACGAGCTTTTCGAAAAGAAAAATCTGCTTGTTTTCATGCTGTTTTCGGCATTCTGCTTCGGAGCACTGGGACTGATGGGCGACTTCGGAACCGCAATAATTTTCTTTGTAACATTTTTGATTATTTCTTTCCTACGCAGCGGTGATTTTTCAAAGCTCGTTCTGATGGTCGGGGCAGCTGCGGCAGGAGGCTTTATAATACTCAAATTCAAGCCTTATATAGCGACACGTTTTGCTACATGGGGACACATTTGGGATCCCGCTGTGGTAGATGCGGCAGGATATCAGCAGAGCCGCACGCTTACGGCAGCCGCAAGCGGCGGTTTGGTAGGAACAGGTGCGGGCAACGGCTGGCTCGATACGCTGCCTGCGGCTGATACGGACATGGTTTTCGGCATACTGATTGAAGAGTGGGGATTGATAATAGCGGTTTTGGCTGTGCTTTCAATCGTAACGCTGGCTATTTTTGCGGTTAGATCCATTATGGCGGGACGCTCGACGTACTACACGATTGCCGCCTGCGGAGCCATGAGCATGTTCGTGTTCCAAACTATGCTGAATATTTTCGGCTGCACGGATATATTGCCGTTTACGGGCGTGACCTTTCCGTTTGTATCGAACGGCGGTACGAGTATGATGGTATCGTGGGCACTGCTTGCGTTTCTGAAATCGGCAGATACCAGGGAAAGAGCGAGCCTGGCGGTGAAGGGAGGCGGTCGCACATGAAGAAAATGGAAAGACGTGCACTGCTCTGCTTGGCACTGGTGGCAGCACTGGCAGCAGGCTTGATATTCTTCGTTGCAAAGCTTGAGATAAACGGTGCAGAGTGGGCGGCCTTCTACGGGAATCGCCATATATACGAAAACGGAAAGCTTACGGTTGGCAGCGTATATGACCGCAACGGAAAGCTGCTTTTGAAAAATACCGAGGATGGTATGAAATACAATTCCGACGAGATGATAAGGCGTGCTACGCTTCATGCGGTAGGAGATCCGGGCAGCAACATAGCGAGCGGAGCAAATGTCGCATTCAAGAGCAAAATGATAGGCTATGATTTTGTTACCGGGACAGGCGGAATTCTGCATGGCTCGGGTTCAGGCTCAAGCAGAGGCTCGAAAGTTAGCTTGACGATAGATGCGAAGGTCAGCCGCAGTGCGTATGAGGCTCTTGCGGGCAGAAACGGACTGGTAGGCGTGTATAATTACAAGACCGGCGATATAATATGTATGGTCAGCACACCGAGCCTCGATCCGGGAGAAAAAGGCGAGAGAGTTATAGAAAATCCGCTTTCGGGCACATACATGAATAAGCTCATTTCCTCGACGATGCCGCCGGGCTCGATATTCAAGCTTGTGACTACGGCGGCCGCCATAGAAAACATAGATGATTTAGACACATGGAGCTACAAATGCACAGGCAGCCTTGAGGTCGACGGCGACAAGATTACCTGTCCGAGAGTTCACGGAACCATGGACATTTACGGAGCTCTTGCAAACTCCTGCAACTGTGCGTATGCGACACTGGCAATGCAGCTCGGCGGCGATACCTTGGCGGAATACACCAAGCTGCTCGGACTTGAAAACGAGTATGATATAGACGGAATAAAATCGGCAAAGGGAAGCTTCTGCTTTGACAGTGCCGATGTAAATATCGCTTGGGCGGGTATAGGTCAGTTTGAGGATCAGCTCAATCCGCTTTCCATGATGGTTTACATGGGAGCGATAGCCGACAGCGGAAGTGCGGCACTGCCTGTGCTTTTGCGAGATGAGTCGATTTTGGAAAAGGGTGCGGAGCTTATCGGAAAGGAGCCGGATACGGCGGCGGGAGGCAGCGTCAAGCTTTTGAAATCAAAAACAGCGGCAAAGCTTTCTGATATGATGCGTAACAATGTAAAAGTAACCTACGGTGACAGCAATTTTCCGGATTTGCAGCTTCATGCAAAGTCGGGAACGGCAGAGGTTGGAGGCGGCAAGGCACCGCACAGCTGGTTCTGCGGTTTTTCGGGGAACTACGCATTCATAGTCTGCGTGGAAAACGGAGGCTACGGCTCATCGGTTGCCGGCCCTATAGCAAATAAGGTGCTGCAATACATGAAATCAGAGGGCTATGAGTTCTGAATAATGCATAAAAATAAAAATTAGGAGTTGTTTTCCGCTTGTTTTTTGCTAAAATTTTCGGTATAATAAACGATGTTAATTGGGGGTCTTTTGGGGAAAGCAAGAAAAAAGGATGAAAAAAATAGAAATTGATATGTTCAAGGAATATGTCGGCAAGCTGGTTTTCCGCTGCTGCGTATTTCTCGTAGTGCTGGCTGCTTACATATTCGAGCCGGACTATTTTAACCTTATTTTGACGAAAAAGGTCGAAATGCAATGGCGTTTGTCAGGTCTGTCTATGGAGCAGATAGAGACTATCCTCAGGCAGTACAATAATTTATGGATTTACTTGGTATGGGCAATTCTGATGGGAAGCATGCTTCTGCAGATGTTCCCGCAGAACAAGCGAATTACGATGGGCAGCAAAAAAGGCTTTGCAAGTCATTATCGACGTGTGGAAGGTTTCAGTGAGGTCGATATGTTCCACTATGTGCAGAAAAATAACCTTGCAGCGATAAAGATTCTTTTGCTTTGGCTAAGCTTTAATGCGATTTTCGGTATCCTGTATGTAATGGACATAATCGGAACCAAGGAGCTGATACTGCTTTCGGTATTTTACTATGTATGCGATTTGATTTGTGTGGTTATTTGGTGTCCGTTCCAGAGCTTTCTCATCAAAAATCGCTGCTGTGTGAACTGTCGTATATTCAACTGGGGATATTTCATGATGTTCACACCGATGCTCTTCATTCGCAACTTCTTCACATGGAGCTTGTTCTTTACCAGCATCGTGCTGATGCTCCGCTGGGAGGTTACGCTGATTAAGCATCCTGAGCAGTTTTGGGAAGGTTCAAACGATATACTCAAATGCGAAAACTGTAAGGATAAGATTTGCAAATTTAAGAAACCTAAATATTTCAAAGAAAAATAGGCAAATTTAAAAATGGATAATTAATGAAAACAGGGCTGTCGCTTATGCGGCAGCCCTGTTTTGGAAAGGGATTTATTTGATA
>CAZLTX010000093.1:0-5294 GCA_964562555.1 uncultured Oscillospiraceae bacterium | reverse complement strand
CAAAAAGCCCCGACCGAGGCTATGCGGCGATTTCGCCGCATGCCTCTCTTCGGGGCTTTGTATTTGATTTTAGAAAGGGACTCCCTTATGCCTCTGCCTTTGCTTCTGCTGCTGGTGCAGATGCCGGCGCAGCCGGTTTTCTCTTTGCTCTCATGTTATTGATAGCACCTGTCGGACATTCCTTTGCACAAAGTCCGCAGTTCTTACATTTTTCCGGATCAATGTATGCATGGTTGTTTTCAACTGTGATAGCTTCAAACTTACATACCTTCGTACACTTGCCGCATGCGATACAGCCGTTTGAACAAGCCTTGCGTGTTGCCGCACCCTTGTCCTCGGAGTGACACTGAACCACAACCTTATTCTTAGCAGGTGCGATTCTGATTACATGCTTAGGGCAAGCAGCAGCACAAGCTCCGCAGCCTGTGCAGAGTTCTCTTGCTACAACTGCAACGCCGTCGCAAATCTTGATTGCATCGAAGCTACATGCTCTCGTACAGTCACCTAAACCAAGGCAGCCGTACTTACACTGATTCATACCGCCGTAAAGCGTGGAAGCTGCCGAGCAGGTAGTCAAGCCCTGATATTCAAGCAGGGATTTAACAGCCTGCGAGTTTCCGTTACACATTACGGTTGCAACCTGAGGCTCTGCGGAGCCTGCTTCGATTCCCAGAATAGCTGCAAGTGCTGCCGCACAGTCAGCTCCGCCTACAGGGCACTTATTAGGACCAACTCCTTCAGGGTCTGCTGCAAGTGCCGATGCATAGTCATCGCAGCCTGCGAAACCGCAGCCGCCGCAGTTAGCACCAGGGAGCTGTTCTCTTAACTGAATTACTGTTTCGTCTACAGGTACGAAGAATACCTTAGCTGCGATAGTAAGGATGACAGCGAAAACGAAACCCATTGCTACTACTAACAATACCGGTGTTAAAATTGCACTCATTTTCTTCGCCTCCTTTTATACTAAGCCGCCGAATCCCATAAATGCGAGGGATAACAGTGCAGCCGCAGTCATTGTGATAGGTACGCCTCTGAACGGTGCCGGAATATCGTTGTTTCCTTCGATCTTTGTTCTCATACCTGAGAAGATAACCATAGCGAGCAGGAAGCCTGCACCTGCACCGAAGGAGTTAATCAATGCCAATCCGTATCCGTAGCCTGCATCGATGTTGTTGATACAAACACCGAGTACAGCACAGTTTGTAGTGATAAGCGGAAGGTATACACCAAGTGCCTTATGTAAGGAAGGTATGAATTTCTTCAGTACCATTTCTACGAACTGTACCAGTGCAGCAATGATAAGGATAAATACGATTGTCTGTAAGTATGCGATATCCCATGCATTCAAAAGCTGCATAATCGGCCATGTAGCAGCGGTTGCCAGTACCATTACGAAGATAACCGCAACACCCATACCGATTGCCGAGTCTAATTTCTTTGATACTCCAAGGAATGGACAAATACCAAGGAATTGAGCCAAAACATAGTTGTTTACTAAAATCATTCCGATTAAAACGCTAAGCCACTGTGCCATTATGCTTCAACTCCTTTCGTTTCGATTTTAAGTCCGTCTAATTCAGCAATGCACTTTTCCTGCTGGCACATGCTTGCAAGAGCACAGCCCTGGCAGTCAAAGTCTCTAGGAGTCTTGCCCTTGGAGGAAAGAATCTTGTTTACAACTGCGATAGCACAAGCGTAAACGAAGAAGCCGCCCGGAGCAAGTGCGATGATCATCATAGGATGTTCTGAAATGAACGGAATAGCAATAGTTAATTTAGCAACCAATTCTTCGGAGCCAAGGAAGAATCCGGAGAAAATAGTTCCGTTGCCGATGATTTCTCTTACTGCACCGATGCAAGTCAAGGATAATGTGAATCCGAGACCCATACCTATACCATCAAGTGCGGAATCAAGAACGCCGTTCTTGTTAGCAAACATTTCGGCTCTGCCGAGGATGATACAGTTTACTACGATCAGCGGTAAGAATACACCGAGTGAGTTGTACAGCGGTTCAGCGAATGCCTGAACGATGAACTGTACCAATGTTACGAATCCTGCGATCAATACGATGTAGCACGGGATTCTTACTTTGTCGGGAATCAGCTTAGCCAGCAGTGAAATTGCGATGTTGGAGCAAACAAGTACTGCCGTAGCTGCGATACCCATACCCATACCGTTGAATGCCGAGGATGTCGTCGCAAGTGTCGGACAAGTACCGAGCAATAATACAAGGTTAGGGTTTTCTTTGATGATGCCCTTCGTGAGGACTGCTAATCTATTTACTTTCTCTTTCATTAGTTAGCACCTCCTACTGCTTCAAATTGTGCAAGTGCTGCACATACTCCCTGGTAAACACCGTTGGAGGAAATTGTTGCACCGCTGATGAAGGTCAGAGCACTGTCGCCCTTGATGTTTTCAGCGTTTGCAAGCTCTGTAAGTCCCTGATACTGAGCCAGATATGAAGAATCGTGAGCCTTAGTACCAAGACCCTTGGTATCAGCATGTGCCGTAACCTTAACACCTGTGATGGCACCTGTGCTGTCGATACCTACCATTTCCGTAATCAGTCCGCCGAAGGAGGAGGACTTAACGGTAACAACCATACCTACGCCGTCTGCCACATAGCAGTCGGTTACAAATACCTTATCCGGAACCGTTACAACCAAATCTCCCGTATACTGCTCGAAAGACTCTGCAGCCGGAAGAAGCTCAGCTCTTGCAGCGTCCGCAGCTCTTGCCGAATTTTCTGCAATGATAGGAGCTGTGATGGAGTTTACATATGCCAGTGCAAATGTGATAACCAAACAGATTGCTACGAGAACAACCGTCGGCTGGATATATTCCTTAAATGTATTACTTTTCATTTTTCTTAGCACCTCCATACATTCTCTTCTGGAAGAAGTTGTCGATGTGCGGTGTCAGGCAGTTCATGATCAGAATGGAGAAGGATACGCCTTCAGGATACTGTCCGAACAGTCTGATAAGCATTGTAATAACGCCGCAGCCGATACCGAATACAACCTTTGCACCCGGAAGCAGCGGAGAAGTTACATAGTCTGTAGCCATGAAGATAGCACCGAGCATTACGCCGCCTGCTAAAACATGGAAAATTGCCATCTGCAAAGCATCTGCACTTCCTGTTGCTCCGTAGTAAATGAGAGCGAATACGAATACCGTGCCGATGAAGCAGCAAGGGATAATCGGGCTGATAATCTTTTTCCATACGAGGAAGAGTCCGCCGATAAGAAGTGCGATAGCACTTACTTCACCCATGGAACCGCCGATGAAGCCAAGGAACATTTCTGCGTTGCTTGGAAGATCGATAGGATTTCCTTCTGCCAAAATTCCGAGCGGAGTAGCACCTGTAACCGCATCAGCAGTCTGATACATTCTCGGAAGAGGCCATGTAGTCATTTCTGTTGCAAATGAAATGAACAGAACGATTCTTGCTGTGATAGCAGGGTTGGCAATGTTTTTGCCGATACCGCCGAAGAGCTGCTTAACTATAACGATAGCTACGAAACAGCCTACGATTGCGATCCAGTAAGGAAGGCCTGACGGTACGTTGAAAGCGATCAGAGTTCCTGTCAGTGCAGCACTGAGGTCTGTCACTGTCTGAGGTCTTTTCATGAGCTTGTTCCAGCCCCATTCAAAGAACATTGATGCTGCGATACATACCGCAGTCAGAATAACTACTCTGAAGCCGAATACATATGTACTAACGCATAAAGAAGGCAGCAATGCGATGAGAACCATCAGCATGGTCTTCTGTGTATCCATTGCGGTCACAAGATGAGGAGACGCGGATACGATTAAATTGTCATAATATTTCTTATCCATTAGATTCCTGCCTCCTTCAGTACTGTTTTACCTAAAGTATTGATGAATCCCAAAGGTCTGTGTGCCGGACATACATATGAACATGATCCGCAGTTCATGCACTGCATAACTCTAAGATCCTTCAAGCCTTGTGCATCTCTGTTCTCGTAAGCCTTTGCAAGTGCTGTAGGGATGAGCTTGAACGGACATGCCTTATGACATCTGCCGCAGTTGATACAAGCTGTTTCTTCCTTTACAACGCTCTGAGGACCGGAGAATGCCAAGATAGCATTGTTGTTCTTTACCAGAGGCATAGCATCTGAATAAATAGCTCTGCCCATCATAGGTCCGCCCATGAGGATCTTCTTCGGCTCAGCCTTGTAGCCGCCGCAGAATTCGATTACGTCACGCACGGAGGTTCCGATAGGAGCGATAACATTCTTAGGCTGTGCAACAGCATCTCCGTCAACGGTAACTCTCTTAGTTGTAAGAGGACGGCCTGTCTTGAAATACTGTCCTACGAAAGCAACTGTGGTAACGTTGTCAAGGATTACGCCCATGTCAGCAGGAAGAACGCCTGCGTCCATTGTCTTGCCTGTGATTTCGTATACGAGTACACGCTCAGCTCCCTTTGGATATCTTGCCTGAAGCTTGAATGTTTCGATGTTTGTGATTCCACGTTCCTGGATACGCTTGTTCAAAAGATCGATTGCATCCTGTTTGTTTTCTTCAATCGCAATATAACCCTTGTCAAGACCGATATACTTCATGATCAAAAGACATCCGTCAAGAAGTGCATCGGGAGTCTCCAGCATAAGTCTGTGGTCGGAAGTGATGAACGGTTCGCATTCCGCTGCGTTTACAACGAGAGCGTGAACGTCATCAATGTTCTTAGGGTTAAATTTGATGTGTGTCGGGAAGGAAGCTCCGCCCAAGCCTACTAAACCGGATTCTCTTACTGCCTTAACAAATTCGGCTAAATCCTTAGGCTCTGCGGGAACCTTAACTTCCTCAGATAATTCTTGTTTCTTGTCTGTTTCTATAACAACAAGCGTTTCAAAGCCGCCCGCTGCATTTCTCTGCTCCTCGATAGCGGTAACTGTACCGGATACGCCGGAGTGGATAGGTGCACTTACGAAAGCATCTGTATCACCGATTTTCTGGCCGACTTTGACATAGTCGCCCTTTGCAACCAGCGGTTTACAAGGTGCTCCGATATGCTGAGACATAGAAATCTTTACAACATCAGGTGTAGGCATTATTTCTGTCGCACATCCAGCAGTGTGCTTATAATGACTCACATGAATGCTCTGTAAATGTTTTTGACTCATTTTGTGAGACCTTCCTTTCTAAATTTTATACAAAATCATACGCAATATATTATACTACAAGTAAAATCAAAAATCACTAAAAACTTTTTTTCTTAGCATGAAAAATGCCGAAATTTGTTGAAAAACAACATAATTTCGGCTTTT
>CAZLTX010000092.1:0-5338 GCA_964562555.1 uncultured Oscillospiraceae bacterium | reverse complement strand
ACACGCAACGGAGGTTTCAATGAAAATCGTAAATTTAGACGCTTATACGGTTCACCTTAATGACTTGGAATGGACCGAGCTTGAGAAATTAGGTGAGCTTACTACTTATGACCGAATCGCTCAGGAAGATGTCATAGCTGCAATCGGCACCGCAGAGGTAGCACTTTTTACATCTAAAATCAAAATAAACAAAGAGATTATGGACGCATGCCCAAATTTGAAATTTATCGGCGTGACGGCAACCGGCTATGACAATATAGATATCGCCGCTGCAAAGGAGCGTGGAATCGCAGTATGCAATGTGCCCGCATATTCAAGCGAGGCAGTTGCACAGCACACCTTCGCACTGATACTGGAGATTTGCAACAATGTCGGGCTGCACAGCAGGCTCGTACACGAGCACCGCTGGGAAAATTCCAAGGATTTTATGTTCATCGAAAAGCCTTTAATGCAGCTTTCGGGACATTCTCTGGGTATAATCGGCTACGGAAATATAGGCAGACGTGTTGCGGAAATCGCAAAGGCTTTCGGCATGACTGTCAACATCTACAGTAAAGATCCCGAAGCTGCGATAAAGTCAGACATAATTTCGCTGCACTGCCCCGCAAGTGCCGAAAACAAGGGTTTTGTAAATCGTGACTTTATCTCCCGCATGAAGGACGGTGCTATTCTCATAAACACTGCAAGAGGTTCACTCCTGAACGAGGCTGATGTGGCTGACGCCGTAAAATCCGGTAAGCTTGCTGCTTTGGCAGTAGATGTTTTGAACGGCGAGCCTCCGAAAAGCGGTCACCCTTTCATCGGTCTTGAAAATGTGTATATCACACCGCATATTGCGTGGAGTCCGAGGGAGGCAAGAGAGATAATATGTAAAACCAGTGCCGAAAATCTTAAGAGCTTTCTTGAGGGCGGCAATTTGAACAGAATTGTATAGGACAGATTTGCTTTTCGCATCAAGCAGGGAGCTTGCCTTTCGGCAAGCTCCCTATTTTTTGCAGTTTTATTTCTTGTATGTTTATATTTTCAAAAACCGCACAAACTAAAAAAAGAAATCCGATCCTTCGCACGAACATTATGTACTGCTGTGAAAATATCGGTAAAAAGGTAGATTGCAGGGGGAAATAAAATGATTGAAGACGATACTATAAAGCTCCTTCGTGAATGTAATTCGGGCATAAAGATGGGAATAAGTTCTATCGACGATATCTTGGACGAAGCTCAGGATCAGCGACTGACACAAATGCTTGAAGATACGAAAAAGGAGCACAAGCGGCTCGGAAGTGAAACTCACAGGCTGCTCAACAAATACGGTGACAGCGGCAAGGAGCCTAACCTTCTTGCCAAGAGCATGTCGTGGATTAAGACAAATACTATGATGGCGGTTGATGCCGGTGACGATACGATTGCCGATTTGATGACAGATGGCTGCAACATGGGAGTCAAATCACTTGCTCGTTATCTGAACATGTATGCTGCCGCCGACGATGAGTCCAAGAAGATTGCAAAGGAACTCATCGCCTGCGAGGCGAAGCTCGCAGAGGGTCTGCGGAGCTACCTGTAGCTCCGCAGACCCGGCGGCAGCATCAGCTCGTTTCTCGAACCGTGCTGTGCTGCAAAATATCTCTGTCGCAGCTTTCGAGCAGCTCCTGCTGCGATGCTACGATATAGAAAAACAGGCTAATATCCTGCTCCGGCAGATATTTTGCATATATGCGGCCTTTCATTTCCACGGGAATGAAAGGCTTTTCCTTTTTGTTCAAATCGTATTTAGGCGTTCCGTATTGCAGATATGACTGCACGAAAGCCTGCTTCGGGTGTGATGCACCGCTTACGATGAGGTCGGCATCGACACGCTGCCAGCCTGCCTCTCCCATGAATACAGCTTCCGTGTCAAGCTCCGTTTCCGACCACTCGAATACAAGCTCCGAGGCTTTCAAGCCGAAATCACCCAAAACCAATTTCTGAAAATCATATTTCGCAACAGCGGCTATTTCCGCCGTATTAAGCCCTCCGTCCGCATTAAAGCCGAACACCGTTCCGTCCGAGGCTGTCGCATACGCACCGTAAAATGAATTATAGTATTCCGAGCTCGGATCGTATAATCTGCTGCAGCCCTTTCCAAGGCCGAGGTCAAAGGCAGGAAAATTGTACATAATGCTTAGCCGCAAATCGTCATACCGTCCTGCATCCGATGCTGTCACCGCCTTAAGTTCTTCGTCCGTTCTCGCCTCACTTCGGAGAAAGCTGCGAAAGCTCTCGGCACTCGGATTGAAAGTCATAACAAAGGGATACCAACCCTTGCCGCTCGGTATATTCACCTCGATCCCGCGGTTAAGCGTGACACTTTCCTTTTCATGCATTCCGCTGTATACCGACATAACGCCCATACTGAGCAAAAGCTTTGAAAACGGCGAAATCAAAAAAAGCACGACAAGCAGCACTGTCACCGTCACAATTTTCGCTTTTCTTCCTGCTTTCATCGTCTTTTCCTCCTTGTATTCAAATTTTGTCCGCATTATATTTCTTATTTTTGCCTGCCCTATTGACTTTCTTTCAGCTTTCGGTTAAAATCCCATACAATACTTAAATTTGCAGCAGGGAGGCGAGCATATGAAAATATGTCTTTACGGGGCAAGCAGTCCCGATATTGATTTTGTATATGTCGAAGCTGTCGAAAAGCTCGGCAGACTCATGGCATCAAAAGGACACAGCATGGTCTACGGCGGCGGTGCCAACGGGCTCATGGGTGCGGCAGCACGCGGCATGAGCGAGAAAGGCGGCCATATAACCGGTGTTGCCCCGAGATTTTTCGACAATCCCGGAATTCTGTACGAAAAATGCGACGAATTTATATTTACCGACACCATGGCAGAAAGAAAGCAAATCATGGAGGATATGTCCGATGCTTTTCTTATTGTGCCCGGCGGCATAGGTACCTATGAAGAATTCTTTCAGGCACTCACGCTCAAACAGCTCAAGCAGCTCAACAAACCTATAGCTATTTTCAATATTGAGGGTTACTACGATGCTATGAACGAGCTGCTGAAGCATACCGTAGTCAAAGGCTTCATGCGTGAAGGCTGTCTTAATATTTACGGCATTTTCGACGAACCCGAAGCACTCCTTACATATTTGGAAAGCGAGCTAAAAAGCCCGCTTGACTTAAACAATCTGAAATATTTCTAATGTATTAAATCTTTGATTACCTCGCCTGCAATAATCAGCCCCGCTGCCGACGGCACGAAGCTGATGCTTGCAGGCGTTCTCATGCCCGTATTCACAGGCTCCTCCTCTGAATACAGCACCTTTACGCCTTTTACTCCCCTTTGCCGCAGCTCTTTTCTCACAACCTTTGCAAGAGGGCACACCTTGGTCTTTTCGATGTCCGCCACCCTAAATGCAGTCGGATCCATCTTATTTCCCGTTCCCATCGAGGAAATAACGGAAATGCCCGCCTCTTTGGCACGGCAGATAATATCTATCTTTGCAGTTACATTGTCAACAGCATCCACTATATAATCATAGTCGGTAAAATCAAACTCCTCTGCCTTTTCCGGCAGATAAAAGCACTGCCTTGCCTCGACGACAAGCTCGGGATTGATGGAAAGCATTCTGTCCCTGCAAACCTCGACCTTGGGCTGTCCCACAGTCGCATGTGTGGCAATAATCTGCCTGTTTATATTAGTGATGTCCACAACATCCTTGTCAACTATGTCAATTCTGCCTACTCCGGCTCTGGCAAGTGCCTCGCACACATATCCGCCCACGCCGCCTACGCCGAAAACCAGCACCCTTGCAGCCGCAAGCTTCGCCATCGCATCATCACCGATAAGTCTTCTCGTCCTCTGAAACTGATCCTGTCTCATCTCTTCCATCTTGCCTCAACTTTCCCAATACACTGTAAATCGTTCCGCTGTCATAGCCCAAGCCTGCCAGCCTTCTGCCTACCCTCGCAAGGAATTTTTGATCGACCTCCTTGCCTTCTTCAAGCTGCTTATGCAGCAGCTTAAGTCCTGTTTCATATGCAAGCTGCCGATCGCTGCGGTATTCGGGCTCGGTATCACGCACATCTTCTATAACATTTCTCGCCGTTTCCCTTGAAATACCTTTCTCGGCAAGCTCCATCACTATCCGTGCGTCGGCTTTGCCCTTAGCCTTTGCATATTTGAAATATTCTCCGCAGTAACGCTCGTCATCTATATATCTGAAATTTTTCAGCTCGGCTACGGCAGCCTCTGTCGTTTCATCATCAAAACCGAGCTTTTTCAAATGCAGCCTAATCTCCTTTTCGGTCCTCATTCGTGCCGCTAACTTCCTGCATGCCGCATCGAAAGCTTTGTCAAATGAAGAATTCAATGTCATCGTCCTCACCGCCTGTACAGTAGGTGCAGATAATATCGTCAGCAATCGGCAAGTCCTTGAGCCAGCCGTCAGCCATGCGGTCACAAAGTCTTCCGTTTTCGTCTACCAGCGGCGGTTTTTCTCCGTAAAAGCCCTCACCCGTATATTTTCCGAAAGCCTCACGTCTGACCCAAAGCCTGAAAAATCCCGATATCCCGTATTTGGCAATATAGTCCTGCTCCGCCTTGCTGAAATATCTGCGGCTTATCTGCTCGTACTTGCAGTCCTTCACGAGCTGCAGGTCGATACCGCATTCAGCCTCACCCACAATACATATCCACATATTGCCGCTGTGCGACACATTGCAGTATACATCACGCTCTGCCCCGCAGATGTACGGCTTGCCCTTTTCGCTGCGTACTATGCTCATATCCTCATAGCCTATGCTATGTGCGGTGCAGTATGAAGCTACCGCCTCCGTTATCAAATTTTCTCTGAATTCAGGCGAGGAAAAATCGCCCTCATAGATGTAAATTCCGAATTTCATCGTCATGCCCCCTCATATACCTGTATACACTCTTATACATAAAAGAACGCCTTTGAGGCGTTCCGTTGATTTTACGATTTTAAATGTCTTAAATTTCTGCGTTTTCGTTCTTTTCTTTAAGTCTTGCCAAAACTCTCTTATAGCCGTCTGCCCCGTAAGTCAAGCACTTATTGATTCTGCTTATGGTAGCCGTAGACGCACCTGTAGCATTTTCAATATCATTGTATGTCTTTTTTTCGGAGAGCAATTTTGCGACCTGAAGCCTCTGTGAAATCGCATGAATTTCGTTGATCGTGCAAATGTCTTCGAAAAAGCGGTAACAATCCTCAATATCTTTAAGTGTGAGCACCGCCTCGAACAACTCGTCTATATCCGGAGCTTTGAATTTTGATTCGTAATCCATTGTAACTCTCCTTCCAAACTTTTTTCTATTCCAAATTATAACATCAT
>CAZLTX010000091.1:0-5352 GCA_964562555.1 uncultured Oscillospiraceae bacterium | reverse complement strand
AAGCTCTTCGAAAATCAGTCTGTATCTTGCCTCAAGCACCTTTCGCTCATCAGACGGAAAATGTATGTTTTCAAGTGCATACTTTGGACTGCACAGACGGTTTACCGCAGCTATGGCCGGAGGCAGACAATCCTCCGCATACTCGCATATACCGCTGTCCTTTATCTCCTGCTGCCATGAACGCATCTGATTTTGGCTTATTCCCTCTGTCAGCGGATATACCGGCAGCAAACCTCTTATGTCAGCCTTATCACCCGGCTTGTGAAACTCGGGATACGCCATCTGCCGACGGCTGCCGTTAAGACTGATCTTTCCGAAGAGTACCAGCTCTTGATTCGGCTGAAAATGCTCTGCGAGGAATTTTCCACCGTTAAAGAACAGCAGCTCAAGCTTTCCCGAATTATCCTCGACATTCACCTTAAGCAGGCGTTTTTTGCTGTACGGATTGCCTACGAGCTGTTTTGATACCACTCTGACCTGCAAGAGCACATCTCGGTTAAACGGTGCCTGCATTATGCTGACGATTTGCCGTCTGTCCTCATATCTTCTCGGAAAAAACATCAGCATATCCTCAATGCTTTCAATATTAAGTTTTTTCAACGCCTCAGCTCGTTTGCTGCCCACTCCGTTAAGTGTGCATACGCTGTCATCAAGCTTGAGTTTTCTGAGTTCTTTCATATTCTCTGACAAGCCTTATATTTCTTTCTGCAATCTTTTTGGATCTGATTCCTACGATTTGTAGCACTATCCTTCCGTTTTTATCCGGCAGCAGACCCTTCATCTCGTATTCTATGTAGTCCAGCAGCTCACGTGTCGTTTCGCTTATGCTCGCACCGAAGGACATCACAAGATAAAATTCGAGTGTATAGCCGTCTTCCCCGTCCTTCAGCTTTATATTCGATGCAATCTCTCCCAGACCTGCCTTAACGCCTTGATTTCCGAGCAGCTTTCCCTTTTCGGAGGCAAGAAATGCCTTGCCGCCGCATTTGGAAATTCCGTTCTGTACGATCTGTGCGAATATATAGTCATTCAGCTTTATTGTGCCCAAATCATTCTTTCTTTCAAGCGTCATCTTTATTCCCCTTGTTTTTTCGGCACGAGGAAGTTAAACGCTCCCTGCACCATCTCTGCCTCAATTCGCTCCGCATCTGTGATTTCACCGTCTGCACACAGCCTCATGCTGCCGCTGTTCGGTGTGATTGTAAGCCGCTTTACCTGTGCGGTATATAATACGCTGTCGATTCCCTCGACCGACAGATGCGTGCCCTTAGCATAATACGGAAAGAGCTTCAAAAATTTAAGTCTTTTCATGTCCGTAACAACATTTATGTCCATTAGTCCGTCGTCAAGGCAAGCTGTCGGTGCTCCTTTAACACCGCCCCCGTAAAAGCTGCCGTTTGCGGCTGCGGTAAGCAGCAGCGGCCCGTCATGCACCGTCTGTCCGTCAACCTCGATTTTAAGATCTGCACCGTCTTTTTTTGCGAAAACCGCAAATACAGACATCATATACGCCATCGAGCCCGAAATCATCGGATAGGTTTTCATTTTCGCCGCCTTATCGACAACATTGCAGTCAAAGCCTATGTTCAGCATATTGCAGCAATATCTGGTCTGCTGCCGTCCTGCCATAATGCCGCTGTATTTCACCGCATCGCACTTGTATTCCGAGGCTGCAAGCTGTGCCTCTATGTCCATGAAATCTCCCGCATCCGGGAAGTTTCTGCAAAAATCGTTTCCCGTTCCTATGGGAAGCACGCCGACGGCAAGATTTTCGGCACCGCTTGCAAGCACGCCGTTCAGTACCTCATTCAGCGTTCCGTCGCCTCCGCATGCGTATATTCTGAGCTTTTCCCCGTTTTCGCTCTCAGCGGCAAGCTGTGCGGTCAAAATCTCTGCATCTCCGATTCCCGCCGTGGTATAGACCTCAGCCTCGTATCCGCATTTTGCTGCCGTTTCCTTTATTTTTTTTGTGAATTTCTCATTGCCTTTCCCCTGTCCCGCTTTCGGATTGACGATAAAAATGTTTCGCATATGAACTTCTCCGTTTGTTTTCAGTATTTTTGATATCTTTGTTTTAGTGTTTGTTGTTTTGATGTCTGTCTTTATATGTTTTTTTCTTTCTTCGGATATGATAACACAAAAAATCTCACTTGAAAAGTCATTCCACATTAAAACGCCCCGATTCTCTTCTGAGCCTCGGAGCGTCTTGATACATAAATAATACTTGTTTATTTTACAACCTTGGACAGTACCTTGGATACCGTTCCGGCCGCTACGAAATTGACTATCGCTTCTACGAGTCCGTTTAATCCCACGAACGCAACGAAGAAGAGCCAAAGTGAATCTGTCGGCAGCTGCCAGCTTCCCATGGTAGTCAGGAAGGTGTCGTTTTTCCAGAAGAATACCACAATGCACGTGATGAAGAATAAGGTGTTCAACAGTGCGGTCGCAAGCGATGCGATGAAATACGGTGCCGTCTTCATTCTTTCACTTCTATGTAAGACTTTGAAAAGCAAGCCCGAAAGCCAGCCGCAAAGCAGTCTTGGAAGCATGCAGGTGAGGAAGGTCAAAATCGGATTGATGCTCAGCAGCAGTGCCCCGAATGCCGATGCACCGAAACACTGAATGAAGCTCGTAAGTCCGAAAATGCCGCCCAAGATAGCTCCCGATACCGGACCTAAGATGATAGCTCCGATGGCTACCGGAAGAACCATAAAAGTGATTTCGATCGGTCCCGCTTTCAGATAACCGAGTGGTGTGTACGCGAAGATAAGCATTATTGCTACAAGTATGGCCAATTGTACCATCTTCTGTGTTCGCGTTTTTGAATTGTTGTTCATTAAAAAACTCCTTTTCCGCTGTTGCCCCATGTGCGGGTGCAACGCTTACTTTGATTGTTATTTATGTTACGGTGCGGCTGCGGTAAAAGCAGCTTCCCCGATACATACAGTTAAAAACGAAAATCCGCAGTTCTGCTCCGATTATGCTCTCGGATGCGTCCTGTCATAGACATCTTTTATACGGTTTTTGACCACAGCCAAATATGCCTGTGTAGCCGAAATGTCCTCATGCCCCATCAACTCCTGAAGTGACTTGACATCGGCTCCGTTTTGGAGCATATGCACTGCGAATGAATTTCGCAGCACCTGCGGTGTGAGGCTTACCGAAAGCTCCGCTGCCTCACCGTACTCCTTGAGCACCTTCCAAAGTCCCTGCCGAGTTATAGGTTTTCCCGCATAATTAACGAACAAAACCGGTCTGTCGTTTCCTCTCAGCAGCTTTTCTCTGACATCTAAAATGTAGTCCTCCATAGCCTTGCGGCAAATTCTTCCCATCGGAATTATTCTCGCCTTGCCGTGCTCGGGCACACATTTTACGAAGCCCATGCGGAGATTAACATCTTCGACCTTCATTTCAATCAGCTCGCTCGCACGAAGACCTGTTGCGTACAAAAGCTCCAGTATCGCTCTGTCACGAACTCCCTTTAGTGAAGTGTCGGGTGTCTGCATAAGCCTGTCTATATCCTCAATGTTTATGTATTCGATTTCCTTTTTTTCGACCTTTGGGGATTTGATCCCATCGGCAGGGTTGTTTATAATCCTGCCCCTGCTGCGGAGATAGTTGTAGTAAAATCTCAGTGATGCGAGCTTGCGGTTCAAAGTCGCCTTTGATTTGTTCTGTGCCCTCAGCTCCATCAGATATGCCAAAAGCTCGCCGCTTTCAGCCTCCTCTGTATTTTCAATACCTCTGCCGCTTATGAAAATCTCAAAATTCCGAATATCCCTTATATACGCCTTTTTCGTATTCTCCGACATATTCCTTTCGTCGGAAAGGTAATCACCGTAATCCTGAAAATCCATCTCCACACTCCTAACTGTATCAGCCTGTAAGTCCGTCTTAAGGCCAGTATTAAAAGTATAATACTTCTGCGTTGAAATTTCAATGAGAAAATAAATTTTTTGTCGTTTTTTGTCGAATTATGTCAAGCTTTTTTCCTTATGAAAGCTCGTCTTTATCATATTTTATCTGTATGAGAGGTTACTTATATGAGGATAAATGTTAAGCTGTTTTTCTTTTTTATGTTTATGAGCGGTGTCGGAATCTGTGCCGGAGCCTTTTTTGAGGTCGGGCTCAGCACGGAAATCAGAGAAACGCTGTCTGCGGCACTTAATTCGATTTTTAGGGGTATGAGCCTGTCCGCTGCCGATGATTACACGGACAGCGAAACTGCGGAGGCTTTCATTTCGTCTTTTTTGCCTCTGGTTCGCTCGCTCGTGCTTCCTATTATACTTGGCTTTTTTTCGGCGGCTTTGGTGTTCCTGCTCCCTCTGATACCGGTATATATACTGCTCAAGGGGATTTCCGTCGGATTTTCCGCCGCCGTAATGCTTGAAAGCTTCGGTTTGAAAGGAATTGGGTACATTCTTTTCACCCTAATGCCGCAAAATCTCATTCAGCTACCTGTGTTCTGCCTGCTCGCTGTTTTGTCCGTGCAGTGTGCCAATGCGGTGCTTTCATATATCATTCCGCTTGGCTCTGCTCGTTTTCGCTCTGCAAGCCGTGAAAGCTCCTCACTGCGAAATGCAAAAAAATTGCTGTATGTCAAAATGCGTTTTTATATAATCACCTATCTGCTGTGCTCACTTTTGCTCTGCGTTTCCTGTGCTATACAAGCTTTCCTTCTTCCGACAGTTTTTTGACCGCCAAAATTGCGATTATGGTCTTGCCGTCCTCTATCTTTCCCGCCATGACCATTTCATAAAGCTCGTCTATTTCATAAAGCTCGATGTCTATCGCCTCATTTTCGTCAAAATTCGTTTCTCCCTCTGTCAATCCTGTGCAGAGATACAGATAGAGCTTTTCCTCGGAATAGCCTACCGACGGATAAAAGCTCATCAAAAGCTTTACATTTTGAGCTGTGTAGCCGGTTTCCTCCTTAAGCTCACGAACTGCCGTCCTCTCCGCTGCCTCGCCGGGGTCTATTTTGCCCGCAGGTGCCTCAAGCATAAGCCTGCCTGCCGGTTTTCTGTACTGGCGAACCATCACCATCTTGCCCTCATCGGTAATCGCCGCAAGTACCGCACCTCCGTTATGTTCTATGATTTCTCTCTGAGATGTGCCGTTCATCACCGTAACGGTATCCTTTCTCAGATTTATAATCGCACCCTCGTATATCCTTTCACTTTTCAGTGTCTTTTCCTCGAATGTCATAAAAATTCCTCCTTTGCGGCAGCTTACTGCTTATCATATTTGTACTTTTTGTATATCTTTATACATTTATACACCGCTGCCATGTCTGCTATCTATGGTATCATATTTTCGTGCAAAATAAAAGGCAAAACAGAATCTCGA
>CAZLTX010000090.1:2665-5389 GCA_964562555.1 uncultured Oscillospiraceae bacterium | reverse complement strand
TCACATAGTTTTCCTTGTACTTAAATTCCGGGTCGCAGCCTATGACAAAAGCCATGCATTTCGCTATGGTAAGCGTCGAAATCCCGCCAAGCTCGTTCTTTCTGAGAGGTACGGGAACATCTGTCAAAATATCCGCAATTCCTGCTTTCGCAAGATATGCGTCCGAAAGCTCATCAAATATGATTTCGTCCAAATGCGGTACCAAATACCTGCCTATTCTGTCCTTTTCTTCTAAATTCATACCACCTGTTACCAGCCTTTTCTTTTATTTATCTCTTAATATCCCAGCCCTTACGCATGAAACGCTTATAGTTCTCGGGGTTCATCGTTTCCTCTGCATCTACCGTCAGCCGTGCTTTTGCCCTCTCCTCCAGCCTTGGAAGGGTACATTTTTCCGAGGCATAGGCGGCAAATGCCAAAAGTATTCTGTACTGATCGTCCTTTTTCCTGTCACGGTTCTGAAAACCCGAATCGTAGTAAAAATCAGCAAGCATTTCGTAAAATCCGAACGAACCAAGTCCGAGCTCCTCTATCAGATATTCCACGGTATGCGAGAAACCACCTCGGTTATAGAATATATCCAGCATGTTTTCTATCATTTTAAGGCGTGCAAGCTCCGACGCACTTATGTAATCCGTCGAAATCACCTCATACGGTGCATGCTCCCTGTACACGATTCCGTGCTTAAGTGCCTCTCTCTCCATCGGTGTTCCTGCCAGCACCTTCAAAAATCCGAGCTGCATGGCATCGGCACCCAAAGCGTACACCTTGTTAAACGACCTTTTGAAAATTTCATAGCTCTCATACGGCAGTCCCGCAATCAAGTCAACATGAGTGTGAATATTTCCGAGTGCGATCAGTCTCTCCGTATTGTAAAGTACGGGGTACACATTTTCTTTTCTTCCTATGGCACGAAGCGTGTCCGGATTCGTTGACTGTATTCCTATCTCGGTCTGAAACTGTCCCTTGCGAGCCGTCGCAAGCAGCTCAAGCATTTTGTCGTCCAAAAGATCCGCACAGATTTCAAAGTGGAAATTTGTCACACCGTTGTCGTTGTCTATCAGATACTTTATTATCTCATATGCCCTGTCCGCATCGTAATTGAAGGTTCTGTCGATGAACTTAACCTGCATGACCTTTTTATAAAGAAAATATCCCAAATCGCTCTTTACACGGCTCATATCAAGAGTTCTCACCCTTTTTTCCGTCGAAGAAAGGCAGTAGGTGCAACCGAACGGGCAGCCTCTGGCCGATTCGTAATAAACGACCCTGTCCTCCTCGCAGTCGAGTACGGAATACAGGAAAGGTATGGCATTGAAGTCCATCGGCTCTATCTGAGCGTTCACGTAAATCTTTCCCGCCTCCCTGTAAATCAAAGCGGGAACCGTATCAAACCGCCGCTCACTGCCGCTCATAACCTCGCAGAAACGATAAAATGGGTATTCTCCCTCACCGCATATTATGAAATCCACCCACGGATTTTCCTGCATGAACTTCGCACCCGTAAAGCTCACCTCCGGCCCGCCCAAAACGATAATCGTATCCGGACATGCCTTTTTCAAATCTGCTCCCAAAAGGCGTATCTGTTCGATATTCCAAATGTAGCAAGAAAAGCAAACCATATCATAGTTTGCTCTTACAAGTTCGGTATAAATATAATTAGGATCGTTGTTTATCGTAAATTCACGAATTTCGATATTACGATACTCACCTGCCGTTACCGTATACAGGTATTTGAGTGCAGGGTTGGAATGCACATACTTGGAATTTAAACTTGTCAATAAAATTTTCATTTCTTTGAAGTCCACGATACACAGCCTCACTCAGTACATTTTTATATTTACAGCATTCTGAATCTTTCGTCCTTAAGCAGACCTCTGTCAGCCATGCATCTCTTAAGCGAGTCGATCATTCTCTCGTTGTCAAACGGAAGATTTCCTCTGAGCGATACATAGTTGGAGGCATGATTGCTGCGGAAAACACAAGGCTTTGACGGTCGTGCATGCTTAAGCATAAGACAGGTTTCCGCCAATACCTCTTCCGGTGTCAAAAGCTTAAATTTGCCCTGTCTGTAATCCTCAAGCAGCGGTGCAGGCGGCTCAAGCATAAGCGTCAAAAGGCTCACATACGAAGCATTCATTTCACTTATCATCGTGCCTGTTTCGACTGCATGCTCTTCCCAAAGCTCGGGACCCGCAAGTCCGTTTATGAAGGTCACCGATGCCATAATTCCCGCCGCCTCGAGTTTTTGTACTCCCTCGATGAGCTGCTCTCTGGTTTCACCCTTGTTCACCATGTCAAGAATCTTTTGACTTCCGGATTCCGCACCTATATAGACCATTTCAAGTCCGTTTTCTTTCAGCTCACGCAGCTCTTCGTCGCTCTTTCTGAGAATATCGGTTGCACGTCCATAGGTCGTAACACGCTCACATTCGGGAAACTTATCACGAATAAAGCTTAAAATCGTCAACAGCTTGTGATTGGCAAGGCAGAGTGCATCACCGTCACAGAGGAAAATACGCTCTACCTTTTTATAGTGATCTCTCGCCCACTGTAAATCTTCCAACACCTCTTCGATTTTTCTTACCTTAAACTGCTTGGCTTTGAACATGTTGCAGAAAGTACATTTGTTGTGTGAACAGCCGATAGTTACCTGAACCAGAAGGCTGTATGCCTCGCTTGGCGGTCTGTAAATGTCTCCAATATATCGCATATCTAATCTCC
>CAZLTX010000090.1:0-2565 GCA_964562555.1 uncultured Oscillospiraceae bacterium | reverse complement strand
TCCGGTGCCTGCATTCCGAGCAGTGCCAGTCCGTTTTTGATTGCTGTCTTTGCCGCTATTACGAGTGCGAGCTTTGTTGTCTTTTCTTCTTCGTTATCTACCAGAATGTGTTCATCGTGATAGAATCTGTTGAAGCTCTGTGCCAGGTCAACGATATGTCTTGTTACGATTGACGGCTCATATTTTTCGCCTGCTTCAACAACTACCTGCGGCAGCTTGTAGATAAGCTTAGCCAGCTCGTAAGCACTTTCTCCCGTAATATATTCAGGCTTGATTTCCGTATTCATAGCCTTGTTAACAAATTCTTCTCCCGCATTTCTCAGGATACTTGCAGCTCTTGCATAGGTGTACTGAACATACGGACCTGTTTCTCCGTTGAAGTCAAGCACCTTTTTCCATGAGAAAACATAGTCCTTAATTCTGTTGTTGGAAAGCTCGTTGAATACTACCGCACCGATTCCGACCTGCTTTGCGGTTTCCTCGATATTGTCTGTAGCAACACCCTTTTCCTTTATGATTTCTCTCGTTTCATCTATAGCACGGTTGAGTACATCTTCGAGGAAAACAACTCTTCCTTCACGTGTTGACATGGTTCCTTCCTCAAGGCTTACAAGCCCGAAAGGTACATGGATAATATCCTTTGCCCATTCAAAGCCCATCAGCTCCAAAATCTTCTTGAGCTGCTGGAAATGCAGGTTCTGCTGTGATGCAACAACATAGATATTCTTATAGAAATCATAGGTGTCCTTTCTGTACTTGGCACATGCAAGGTCACGTGTGATATACAGAGTGGAGCCGTCTGATTTCAGTATAGGTGCCGGAGTCAGACCGAACGGTTCCAAATCAACTATCATAGCACCCTTGGATTCAACCAAAAGGTTTTTATTTTTCATATCTTCGACTATTGCCGGCATCTTATCCGAATAGAAGGATTCGCCCGCATAGGAGTCATAGCTGATTCCGAGCATGTCGTATACTCTGGTAAATTCCTTGAGGGATTCATCTCTGAACCACTGCCAAAGCTCAACCTCTTCCTTTTCGCCGTGTTCAAGCTTAGCGAAGGTTGCTCTTGCCTCATCGTCAAGCTCAGGGTGGTTTTCAACCTCTACATGGAACTTGGTGTAGTAGCTCAAGAGGGTTTTGATTGGCTCGTCAATTACGTCCTGCTTGTTTCCCCAATGTCTGTAAGCTACGATCATCTTGCCGAACTGAGTGCCGTAGTCACCGAGGTGGTTGATTCTGGTAACATTGTAGCCCATCGCATCGTAAATCTTGTAAAGTGAATTACCGATAACGGTACTTCTGATATGTCCGATGTGGAAAGGCTTTGCAATGTTAGGAGAAGAGTATTCCACGATTACAGGCTTTCCCTCTCCGACGTTGGTCTTGCCGTATTCTCCGTCCTTTTCCAAAACATCGCAGACAACGTCTTTGACAAATTCCTCTTTGGAGATAAACATGTTCACATATGCGTTTACCTGCTCAACCTTTTCGAATATCTCGGCATCTGCGATTCCCTCCGCTATACCCTTTGCGATAAGCGGCGGAGCCTTGCGGAGTGTCTTAGCCAGCTTAAAGCAAGGGAACGCATAATCTCCCATCTTGGAGTCCTGCGGAACCTCTATCATCTCTTGAATTTGTGAAACATCTAAATCGCTGACCTTCTCTGCGATCAATTTCGCAATTTCTTCCTTAAAGTTTACCATTGTATCTTCTCCTTTTCAGTTATTATTTCAACTCCCTGTGAATGCAGCATTGCTGCGAAAACACCGTTTCCGTCAACCAATGTACCGCTGAAGCTTCCGTCATATATCCTGCCGTAGCCGCAGGACGGGCTGTTCGCCTTGAGTATCGCACCCTCTATCGGCTCACCCTTCATGGCTGCCATCTGCATACATATCTTATATGATATCTCCGCACCTCTGAGAAATTCCTCGGTCACATCCTCGCCCTTGCAGTTCAGTATGCGATTGCCGACCTTTTCTGCAGGAGGTCTCGGTGTCGGAAGCCTTCCGGCATTTTCGGGGCATACGACGATATATTCATGTTCTTCACAAAACCTTATAACATCTTCATTTCTGTTATTTCCGCCGTCATATTTACAATTATGACCCAGCAGGCAGCCGCTTATGATATACATTTTTACTCCTTTAATTTCACGACGGTCACACCGTCTCCGCCCTCGTTATATGCACCCTTTCGGTAGGACGCTACAAGCTTGTGGCTTCTAAAGCTCTGTCTGATGCCCTGTTTCAGTACTCCCGTGCCCACTCCGTGTATTACGGTAACCTCCTTGAGCCCTGCCATATAGGCATCATCTATATATTTGTCAACATTCATCAGTGCCTCCTCCAGATTTTGGCCCTGTACATTGACAGACATTGATATGTTCTGTGCTTTCATGCGGTACATACTGCCGTAGCCGGAGGTCTTTGGCTTTTTCTTTTTCTTGCTGCCGTCGTTGATAAGCATGAGGTCGTCGATATTAACATTTATCTTCATTATGCCTACCTTCACCGTCAAATCGCCCTTGTCGTCGGGAAGTGTGAGCACCTCGCCGTTCTG
>CAZLTX010000089.1:0-5395 GCA_964562555.1 uncultured Oscillospiraceae bacterium | reverse complement strand
CAGCCACTATCATAAGTGCCTCAAGACTTCTCATGCCCTTGTCCGAACGCCAAATCTGTGCCAAATCAACCGCCGCTCTCTTGAGGTTGCCCGAATGCTCGTCAAGCTTCTTTTCGAATTTGTCCGTCAAAGCGAACGCATCGGCAACAGAGCCCGCAAAACCTGTCACTACTGTATTTTTATATATTTTTCTTACTTTTTTCGCACCGTTTTTCATAATGGTGTGTTCACCCATGGTCACCTGTCCGTCACCGCCGATGCAGATGTCGTCAGGTCCGCGTCTTACCGCACATATAGTGGTTGCATGAAATTCTACCATCTTATAATACCTCCGATTTTACTCCTTATATCCACATTTATCATTCGAACATGCATATTTCGTGGTCTTTGTGTGTTTTTCCAGTAAAAGTTCTCCGCACTGCGGACATTTTCTGTTCGTAGGCTTATACCAAAACGCTCTGGTGCAGTCAGGATAGCCCGAACAGCCGTAGAAAATTTTGCCCGAGCGTCCTCTCTTAGCGACGATGTCCTTGCCGCAGTCGGGGCATTTGACATCTATGGACTGAACGATTGCCTTGGTGTTTTTACATTCCGGATAACCGCTGCATGCCAGGAATTCACCGAATCTGCCCGATTTGAAAACCATCGGTCTGCCGCAGAGCTCGCACAGCTCGTCGCTGACTCTGTCCTCAAGCTGTACCTTTTCGATCGCCTTATCCGCAATCTCAAGCTCCTCCTTAAGCGGTCCGTAGAAATCTCGGATTATCTCTTTCCAGTTTGCGTCCTTCGCCTCGACATCATCGAGCTTATCCTCCATATCCGCAGTAAAGCCGGCATCTACGATTTCCTTGAAGTATTCCTCCATAAGTCCCGTTACCACAAAGCCGAGCTCTGTCGGTATCAGTGTTTTCTTTTCACGGCTCACATATTTTCTTTCGAGAATGGTTGCGATAATCGGTGCATAGGTGCTCGGACGGCCGATATTTTTTTCTTCGAGCTCTTTGACGAGGCTCGCTTCCGTGAAGCGTGCCGGCGGCTCAGTGAACTTTTGCTCACAGTCTGTGCTTTCCGCCGTCAGGTTTTCTCCCTCGGAAAGCTCAGGCAGCAGCTTATCCTTGTCCTCATCGAGGTTCGGCGAATATATTCTCTGATATCCGTCAAAAATCAGCTTTGAGCCTGTCGCCTTAAAGCCGTAATCTCCGTTGGCTATGCTGACCTGCATACTGTCAAACACCGCCGCTGACATCTGACTGGCAAGAAATCTTGTCCATATCAGCCTGTACAGCTTATACTGGTCTGCCGTCAGCGAGTCCTTGATGCTTTCAGGGTCGAGAGTAATTCTGCTCGGTCTTATCGCCTCGTGTGCGTCCTGAATATCCTTTTTCTTGTTGCTGTATATATTGTTTGCGGCATAATTCTTGCCGAAATTTTCTTCGATATACTGTTTTGCAGCCGCCTTTGCCTCTTCCGAAATACGAACCGAGTCGGTACGAATGTAGGTGACCAGACCGACCGTTCCCTGTCCCTTGATCTCAACACCTTCATAGAGCTGCTGAGAAACCATCATCGTCCTTTTGGTCGTGAAGCCTATCTTGTTGGCGGCATCTTGCTGCAAGCTGCTGGTTGTAAACGGTGCGAACGGCTTGCGGCTTCTCTGCCTGCGGTTTATCTGCTCTACGGTGTAGCTGCCCTTTTCAAGTGCTGCCAAAACCTGCTCCGCCTCGTCTTTGCTTCCGATTGCGATTTTCTTTCCTTTATATTCCGTAAGCTTGGCAGCAAACTTCTTTCCTTTTTTGAAATTTGCCGTTATGTTCCAGTATTCCTTAGGTATGAACGCCTTGATTTCGTTCTCCCTGTCACATATGATTTTAAGAGCCGCAGACTGCACTCTGCCGGCACTCAAGCCACGCCTTATCTTTCTCCACAAAAGCGGGCTGATCTGATATCCCACAAGTCTGTCGAGTACACGCCTTGCCTGCTGTGCGTCCACAAGCTTCAAATCAATCGGACGCGGGCTTTTTACCGCATTCTTGATTGCATCCTTGGTAATCTCATTAAAAACGATTCTGCACGGTGTTTCGGCATCTATACCGAGAAGGTACGCAAGGTGCCATGAAATAGCCTCTCCCTCTCGGTCGGGGTCGGTTGCCAGATAAACCTTACTCGCAGCCTTTGCCTCTTTCTTCAATTCCTTGATGAGATCTCCCTTGCCTCTGATTGGAATGTACATAGGCTCAAAATCGTTTTCTATATCGATTCCGAGCTTGCTTTTCGGCAGATCCCTTACATGTCCCACCGATGCTATTACCTTATAGTTAGATCCCAAATATTTGCCGATGGTCTTTGCCTTCGACGGTGACTCTACGATTACCAGAGTCTTACCGGATTTTCCTGTTTTTTTAGCTGTAGCTGTCTTTGTAGCCATTTTGCCTCCAAATTTTTTTCCTTCGACACGCAAACTTTCTTACAGAAACATATAATAGTATGAAATTTAGAATTTTGCAACAAAAATTTTTCCGAGATTGAAGCTTAGCAAGCCCTTAATCTCCATAACGCCGACAATTCCGTTAACAAAAAATGCGTCTTTTCCCAATTTCGCACACAGCTCGTCTATCGTCGTTTCGCCCTTGTTCTTGACAAAGCTGTAGATTAAAGCCTCGTCATCTCCGAGATTTTCGAGCTGCTCGGCTGCCGCTCTCGGGCTTACACCTATTCCCGTAAAAATATCGTCAACAGTCGCTATCGGAATTGCTCCGTCCGTAAGCAGCTTGTTGGTTCCGAGGCTGTAGGGACTGTTTATGTTTCCCGGCACGGCGAATACATCTCTTCCTTGCTCTGCGGCGATTTCCGCAGTTATCAGCGAGCCGCTGCTTGTCCCTGCCTCGATCACCGCTATACCCTCCGACAAGCCCGAAATAATCCTGTTTCTGAGCGGAAACATATACGGCATAGGCTTAATATCTGGCTCGTTTTCGGATATCACAAGTCCGCTTTCGCATATTTCCTCATACAGCCTGCGATTTGATGCGGGATAGCAGACATTCACGCCGCCACCAAGTACTGCTATGGTCTTGCCGCCGTTTCTGAGTGCTCCGAGATGTCCGAAGCTGTCTATTCCCTTTGCCATGCCGCTTACGATAACCACCTCGTTTTCGGCTGCGGTTTTGCCGATTTTCATAGCTGTCTGTCTGCCGTACTCGCTGCATTTTCTGGAGCCGACTACCGCAAGACATTTTTGCTTCATCAAGCTCACATCGCCGATGCAGTACAAGCTCTGCGGCGGATTCTTGATTTTCAAAAGTGCGGCGGGATATTCCGCATCTGTCTTTTTCACTATACTAATATTATGATTTTCGCCCACAATTATTCCTCCTGCATTCCGTTCAAAAATCCGGTATAGCCGAATGCTGCCGACAGGTGCGGCATTTCTATTTTTTCATCGCCTCGGACATCTGCAATCGTTCTTGCGATTTTAAGTATCTTGTGGTATCTTCGTGGGCTCAGATGCTTGCTTTCGTACATTTTTTTGACGAATGCCTCCTCGTTTTCGCTCAAAACACAGTATTTTTTTATTTGCCTTTCCTCCATTTGACTGTTCAGCTCTATCTTTTCCTCGGCAAAACGAAGTCGCTGCAGTTCTCTTGCCGACATAACTCTTTCCCGCATTTCGGCAGAGGTAGATGAAACGCTCCCTGTGAGTGCTCCGTAGTCTATGCGGCTGAGCTCTATGCACATATCCATTCGCTCCGCAATCGGTCCCGAGAGCCTGCTGCGATACCTATCTATCTCTGTCTGCGTGCAGGTGCAGGCTTTCTGCGTGTCACCGTAGTAGCCGCACTTGCACGGATTTGTCGCCGCCGCAAGCGTAAACCGTGACGGGAACACATATACATTGCCTCTCCGCATTATTCTGATGCTTCCTTCTTCGATAGGCACTCTCAGCAGCTCTATCTGTTCCCTTGAAAATTCCAAAAATTCGTCCATAAAGAGTATTCCGTTGTGTGCCAGCGAAATTTCTCCGGGTATAGGCTGATGTCCGCCGCCGAGAATCGATGCGGGCGTTGCTCTTTTGTTTATCTGTCTGAACGGTCTTTTCGATATTACAGGTGTTTTTTCGTCGAGTCTGCCTATCAGCGAATAAATCATTGAGGTTTCGAGCTGTTCTTCGGGGCTCATCGGAGGCAGTATGCTCGGTATTCGCTTTGCCAGCATGGTTTTGCCTGTTCCCGGCGAGCCTATCATCAGCAAACCGTGTCCGCCCGCAACAGCTATAACTATCGCTTCTTTTGCCGCCCAATGCCCTTTGACATCAGCGAAATCCGGCATTTCGTCCTCCTGAAGCTCTACGCTCTGCTCTGCTGTGTAAAATTCCTTTGTTTTCCATCCGTTCAGTATATCTGCAAGCTCTTCCAGCGTTTCCACAGGCACTATGTGAAGTCCGCTTGTCGCTGCCGCAAGTGCCGCCTCCGCACAGTTTGTTCTCGGCAGATATACCTCATCGACCTTGCCCGCCAGACCCTTCATCATCGGCAGAATCCCTTTGACCGGCATGATTCTGCCGTCTAACGCAAGCTCTCCGATAAATGCCTTTCGCTCAAGCTCTCCGCACTGCTTGCTTTTTATGCTTTCCTCGGCCGCCAAAAGTCCAACCGCCATAGCCAAATCGTAGTGACTTCCTTTTTTATGTACCCATGCCGGTGACAGATTTACTATAATTCTGCCCTTGGGATATGTAAAGCCACTGTTTATCATCGCACTTTTAACCCTGTCAGCTGCCTCCTTTACTGCGGTATCTCCAAGCCCTATAACACTGAATGCCGGCAGCCCCCTGTCTGCATCTACCTCCACCGTTACCACAATTCCCTCTATGCCGAACAACGCTGCTGTTTTCGTCATTGTAAGCATTAAATATCACCTTCCAATCCTTTTTCTTAATTCTTTATTCTTTCACTCTTCTCTTTTTTCTTCCTCTTTTTTTGTACTTTTCCGCCTCAAAATTCTAAGCCTGTCATATGTGTTACCGCTATTTCCACGACCTGGAAATCAATATCCTTAAAATGTGTCGTCGTATTCGACAGATAATAGCCTGCCGCATTATGTATCCTCCGCCGTTTCTTAGAGTCCACCGCACTTCTTCCGTCCCCGCAGCTGTCGGTCAAACGAGTTTTCACCTCTACGAAGGCGACTTTGTTGTTTTTCTCCGCTATCAGATCAATTTCACCGTAAAAACAGCGATAGTTCCTCTCCAATATCCTGTATCCCTGCCGCTCCAGCATTTCTCCGGCAAGCCGTTCCCCCGCATTTCCGATTTCCTTCCTATTCATCTCAAACCCATCCTCCTTACTTTTAATGAAATCAAAACAAAACTTTCACTTTATTTCCTTTATTTACTATA
>CAZLTX010000088.1:0-5409 GCA_964562555.1 uncultured Oscillospiraceae bacterium | reverse complement strand
GGCTTTCTTATGTTTGACAGAAAAATATCAAAAAATTGTGGCAAAATACAAAAAAATAAAGTATTTTTTGTCGAAACTGGTTGACGAGCTACAAAAAAGGTGATAAAATTCTGTTCATAATTTATTATTGCACTTGACACTTAGGAGATAAGAAATATGAAGTTATACGAAGAAGCACAGGCTTTACAGAATGAAACCGTAGAGCTCAGACGCACGCTTCACAGACACCCGGAAATCGGACGCAAGGAATTCAAAACTTCCGAGCTGATTCGCAAAAGACTTGCGGAAATCGGTGTTGATGAGATTCTTTCGCCGGTACCTACAGCGGTCGTTGCACTGATTCACGGCGGCAAGGGCTCGGGCAAATGTGCGGCACTTCGAGCAGACATAGATGCATTGCCTGTTACAGAGGAAACAGGACTTCCGTTCAGCAGTGAAGAAGAGGGCATGATGCACGCATGCGGTCACGACATGCACACAGCAATGCTTTTGGGCGTTGCGAAGCTTCTGTGCAGTCACAGAAACGATTTCGCAGGTACCGTTAAGCTGATATTCCAGCACAGCGAGGACACACTTCCGGGCGGTGCCAAAGAGCTGGTCGAGGTCGGAGTTATGGAAAATCCGCATGTAGATGCGATTTTCGGAATGCATGTTTTCCCTGACGAAACGAGAGTAGGCAAATTGGGATTTCACGAGGGGCCGCTGACGACCTCCGTAGACCTTTACGATATAACAGTCAAGGGCAAGGGAGGACACGGTTCGACACCGCATTTGACCAAGGACCCGATTTTGGCAGCATGTCAGGCGGTCGTTTTGCTCCAACAGATTCCGGCTCGATATGTAGACCCGCTGGAAACAGTAATTTTCCCGGTTTGCAGCATTCACAGCGGAGATGCTCCGAATGTAATTCCGGGCGAGGCTAAATTCAGCGGAATCGCAAGATCGTACCTCGACAGCATTCGTGAAGATGTAACCAAGCAGGTATTCGATATTGCGGCAGGCTTGGAAAAAATCTCCGGCTGCGAATTTGACATCAATCATTATGACGGATATCCGGCTTGCTATAATGACGAAAAGCTGACGAAGCAGACACGCAGTGCGGTAAGTGAGGCACTCGGCGAGGAAAATGTCATAGACATAGAAAAGCCGCTTTCGTTCAGTGAGGATTTCAGCTATTATACCAAGATGACAGGTACGCCGGGCTGTTATATGATGCTCTATGCGGGACACGAAGGACCGTTGGTGGCACTTCACAACCCTAAATGTGCGGTCAAAGAAGAGGCGATGCCTTACGGAATGGCGGCAATGGCATCGGCAGCACTCGCATATCTCAACGATTAGCGAGGCACATAATTTTGTAAATCAGGCAGACCAATTAGAAATTATCAAAGAATTTTACGAAACTGCCTGTGGTCTTTACGGCAAAAGAATAGCGTTTTTGCGGCAAAGACCTATATAAATAAATTTTTTACGAAAGAGAGGAAAAAACGCTATGTATAATTTTGTACTTGCATTTGTAATCTGTGCGGTTGTATACATTATCGGTGAAATCGTAGCAACCGTAACAAAAGCGTGGGTTCCGTCTGTATTCGTAACAGCAGTAGTTCTGTTAATCGGATACTGGACCATCATTCCGAAAGAAGTTGTCAGCGACTCCATGCTGATTCCGTTCGGAAGCACTATCGGTATTTACCTTCTGATTACCCACATGGGTACTGTTATCAGCCTTAAGCAGCTGAAAGAGCAGTGGAGAACCATCGTTGTATGTCTTGCCGGTCTGGCAGGTATGATGGTACTCGGTTACTTCGTGGGCAGTCTGTTCATGGATAGAGATCTCATCATCGCAGGTTTGCCGCCTCTGACAGGTGGTATCGTAGCTGCAACGATGATGCAGACAGCGGCACAGGAAGCAGGCTTGGAGCTTGCGGCTGTTTTCGCAATCGCAATGTACTGCGTACAGGGCTTCATCGGATATCCGCTTACAGCAGTATGCTTACAGTCCTACGGCAAAAAGCTCGTTAAGGGTCTTCGTGACGGTTCCATCGTCATCACTGAGCAGGACAGAATCGAAATGGCTAACGCAGGTATGACAGCAGTTCCTACCGATGACGGTCAGAAAAAGCTTCTTCCTAAGATGCCTGAAAAGTTCAACACTCCTATCATGATGCTCTTAAAGCTCGGTATCGTTGCATGGCTTGCTGTTATGATGGGTAAGGTAAGCTTCCCTGTTATCGGAACTATCAGCGGTGCAATCTGGGCATTGGTATTCGGTGTTATTTTCACAACCATCGGTTTCCTTGACACTAACCTTCTGAACAGAGCAAACTCCTTCCAGATCGTTATGTTCGCACTGATGATGTACGTATTCGACGGATTAAAGGACTGCACACCTGAAATGCTTAAGCAGATCATCGGACCTATGATTATTCTGATCGTAATCGGCGTAGCAGGTATGGCAGCAGCATCATTCATTATCGCTAAGCTTTTGAAGATGTCATTCCCTCTTGCATTTGCAAATGGTCTGACAGCACTCTATGGTTTCCCTTGTGACGCAATCATCACTGAGTCCACCTGCAAGGGCGTAGGCGAAACAGAAGAAGAAAGAAAGTACTTACTGAGCAAGATGTTCCCATCAATGGTTGTTGGCGGCTTCATCACAGTAACTATCACGTCCGTATTCATCGCAGGTTTCTTCGTAAAATTATTCTAATTTCGAAAATTTCTGAAATCACTGAGATTTCTAAAAGCATTAAAATTTCGGAATTTGCATAAAATGCGTAAGCTGTGTAAATGCGACAATCCTGCACCCGTCTGCTAATGCAGGCGGGTGCTTTAGCTTATACCGAAAAGCAAAAGACACAACGGTACAAATACTCAAAGACAGAAAGGACTACTAAAAAATGAAAAATGTTTGGGAATTGGCACAGGCCAACGAAGAATATATCATAGACAGAAGAAGATACTACCATGCACATCCGGAGCCTTCGATGTATGAGGTGGAAACCACCAAGGCGATTACGAAAGATCTCGATGCACTCGGTATTGAATACAAGACCTTCCCTGATCACACGGGTGTACTCGGCGTGATTCACGGAGGAAAGCCGGGCAAAGGCATTATGCTCCGTGCTGACATTGACGGACTTTCGGGCGTACACGAGGCTACGGGACTTCCGTTTGCAAGCCAAAATCCGGAATGTATGCATGCCTGCGGACATGATACACACATCAGCGTTTTGCTCGGTGCGGCTAAGATTTTGAACGAAATGAAGGACGAGCTCTGCGGTACGATAAACCTTTGCTTCGAGCCTGCTGAGGAAACCCTGCAGGGAGCTGCCCTCATGATCAAGGACGGCTGCCTTGACGGCATGGACGCATGCTTCGGTATGCACACCTGGTCGGCAGGAAAGAGCGGCAAAGCTGCATTCACCAAGGGAAACATCATGGCAGCCGGCGGCAAGTTCACCATTACGGTTGACGGCTATGCGGCGCACGGTGCGGCACCACATGTGGGACATGATGCGATTGTCGCTGCTGCAAGCATTGCAATGAACCTGCAGACCTATGTTTCCAGAAGAAACAACCCGCTGAACCCTATGGTACTGACAATCGGTACTGTACACGGCGGTGCTCGTTGGAACTGCATCGCAAATCAGGTAGTCATGGAAGGCACGCTGAGAACCTTCGATCCTGAGGTTCGTAAGTGTCTGCAAGAGGAGCTCAGCCTCATCACCGAAAATACAGGGAAGGCACTCGGGGTAGATGCCAAGTTTGAATACGTGGAAATGTGGCCGCCTACAATCAACACAGACGAAGAAATGCTTGCTATCAGCCGCAACGCAGCACAAAAGCTTTTCGGCAGTGACGCACTTGAAGAGCTGCCTCCGACTATGGGCGGTGAATCCTTCTCACTTTATCTTGAAAGAATTCCGGGCGTTTTCGGCTTTATGGGAAGCTATGACGATGTACATTGCTACTGCAACCACAGCGAGAAATACGATGTCGACGAGAGCATTCTCAAACGCAGCGTAGCTTTGTTCGTACAGGTAACGGTAGACTTTCTGAATAAATAGGAGTATAATCGACTTGCGTGACAAGATGCAAAACGAAGAAACAAAGCAAAAGAACAGGAGATGACTGATATGAATATTGCACAGGCAGCACAGAAATACGCTGACTATACTATTGAAATGAGAAGATACTTCCACATGTATCCCGAATTGGGCATGGAGGAAGAAAACACATCTAAGAAAATCCGAGAAGAGCTTACCAAAATGGGAGTTCCTTTCGTTGAAATGGCAAAATACGGTACGCTTGCTACCATCGGCGGCAAAAAGCCGGGCAAATGCGTACTGCTCCGTGCGGACATGGACGCTTTGCTTGTACAGGAAGAAAACGATTTCGAATATGCTTCCAAAAATCCGGGCGTTATGCATGCCTGCGGACATGACAGCCACAGTGCTATGCTGCTCGGCTGTGCACGCATACTCAAGGATATGGAAGACGAAATCAACGGAACGGTAAAGCTCTGCTTCCAGCCTTCCGAGGAAAACGGCAAGGGTGCCAAGCTGATGATTCAAGACGGAGCACTTGAGGGCGTAGATGCCTGCTTTGCACTTCATGTATGGGCAGACGTTGACAGCGGCTATGTTGCAGTGGCACCGGGACCTATCATGGCAGGTGCGAACATGTTCGAAATAGAAATCAAGGGCAAAGCGAGCCACGGCTCCGCACCGCATCACGGAATCGATGCACTTACGACAGGCTGTGCCGTAGTCGAAGAGCTTCAGAAAATCGTAAGCCGTGAAATCGACCCGCAGGATCCGGCTGTTGTAACGGTTGGTTCGTTCCACAGCGGCACGAGCTGGAATATCATCTGCGACGAGGCAAAGCTTGTGGGAACGACACGCTGCTACTCCAAGGAAGTCAACGAGATGTTCCCGAAGGCAATCGAACGCATACTTGAGCATGTATGTGCGGCACACCGCTGCGAGGGCAAGCTCACTTATACACCGATAGTTGCCCCTACCATAAACGACACAGCTATGTCAGAACTCGCACAGGAATCCGTAGCAAAGGTATTCGGCGAGGGCAAGCTTCAGTATATGCGACCGACTACAGGCGGCGAGGATTTCTCGGAATACATTCGTGACATTCCGGGTGCACTCTGCATGGTAGGCGTGCGGAATCCTGAAATCGACGGCGTTTATGCAAACCACCACGGCAAGTTCAAGGTAGACGAGCCTGAAATGGTAAAAGGAGCCGGACTGTACGCACAGCTTGCAGTAGATTTCTTGAACAAATAAAAGCGAACATGCGGAGCTCTGCTCCAACCAATTGAAAATTGCGAATATATGAGCGACCCCAATCGGGGTCGCTTTTATCTTACCGTCAAATAAAAAATTTATCATA
>CAZLTX010000087.1:0-5492 GCA_964562555.1 uncultured Oscillospiraceae bacterium | reverse complement strand
GGAGAAGAATATGGCAGCATCTATTACAGCGGGAATTATTTTTATCACAATGTTTGTACTGATAGTAAGCGAAAAGATTGAGAGGCATCTGGCAACCTTGGGCTGCGGTGCGTTGACCTTGATTTTCGTTTTTGGAATATGTATGAGAAGTGCGGAGGCGGCAATCAACACCTTGAATTTCGGGGCGATTTTCACCAAGGAATTTTGGTATCTTGTAGGTGAATCGGAAAGTGCTTCATCAGGTATCAACTGGGCGACGATTTTCTTCATCGCCGGAATGATGGTAATGGTCGAGGGAATGGCGGAAAGCGGCTTTTTCAAGTGGCTGTGCATGGAAATCGCAAGACTGGCACACTACCGTGCAATGCGTATATTTGTTGCGTTCATGCTGCTGTCGGCATTTTTGTCGATGTTTATAGACAGTATAACGGTAATTTTGTTTCTGGCGGCTATCACGGCGGAGCTCGGAATGCTGCTCAATTTTAATCCGGTGCCTATGATTTTGGCAGAGATATTTTGTGCTAATTTGGGAGGCTCTGCAACGATGTGCGGTGATCCGCCGAATGTGATTATCGGAACCTCACTGGGCTACACCTTCGGAGATTTCATAAGCAACACAGGACTCATAGCGGGGATCTGCCTCATTGCTGCGGCAATATATTTTGCCCTTAGCTCAAGGCATGAGCTTACGAGCCGAACCGTAAACTACGATGAGCTTGCAGATAAATTGGATCCTAAAGCAGCGATTACCGATCAAAAAGCTTTCGCAGTGAGCATTGTAATTTTCTTTGTAACGGCACTCATGTTGATAACGCACGCACAGACGGGCTTTACAGTGGCATTGATCGGAGCCTTTGCAGCGGTAAGCACCTTGCTTGCAGCGGGCAAAAAAGCACTTTTAGTAGTAAAAAAAGTGGATTTCAAGACTGTTCTCTTCTTCATCGGGTTGTTCATAGTGGTAGGCGGACTTGAGGAAACGGGAATTTTGGAGATGATAGCAGGCATGATAGGTAAGGCGAGCGGCGGCAATGCATACATAGCCGTGGGCATAGTCTTGGTTGTTTCAGCGATTGCAAGTGCGTTTGTTGACAACATTCCGTTTGCAGCGACAATGATACCGATAATCAGAACTTTGTCGGAAACACAGGGAATAGCACTTCCGACTTTGGCATGGACGTTGGCACTCGGTACTGATATCGGCGGCAGTGCGACACCTATCGGAGCGTCTGCGAATGTGGTAGGCGTTTCGATTTCGGCAAAGTACGGACATCCTATATCATGGAAAAAATACTGCACATATTTGGTTCCGGCAACTGTGCTTGTAATCGTTATGTGCATGGTATACCTGTTCGTCAGATATTTATAAGCTGTAAAAACGACACAATTCGTAAATACACTTCTGCAAAAGGGTGCGTGAGAATTCGTATTTCATCATGCACTCTTTTATTTATGCCGAAATTGTGGTATACTGTTTCTATATACGGATTATTCGGGAGGTAAAAACCATGACATATGCTTTGATAGCACTGAGTATTGCGGCGGTAGTAATTTGCACGGTGCTGCTTTTCAAGCTCGTAAAACTCAGCAAGGAGCTTGCGGAACTGAAAACCAATTCACAGAACACCGCATGGGAGCTTTCGGAAATGCGTAAGGGAAATCAGGATACGATTCAGATGACGCAGACGATTATGCAGAGCTTCGGCGAGCTGATTTCACGAAATCAGAAGGACAGTGCGGAAAATTTGGATAAGCGGCTTGCAGATTTGTCGCAGCGTTTTTCGTATATGGCACAGGAAAACGAGCAGAAGCTGGAACAGATTCGAACTGCCATGGAAAAGAAAATCGGAGATTTAACAGCCGAAAACAACAGGCAGCTTGATGAAATGAGACGAACCGTGGACGAGAAGCTTCAAAAGACACTGGACGACCGTATCACGCAGTCCTTCAAGCTCGTAAACGAACGACTGGAGCAGGTCTACAAGGGACTCGGCGAAATGCAGAATTTGGCTGTGGGTGTAGGCGATTTGAAAAAGGTGCTTTCGAATGTCAAGACGAGAGGAATACTCGGAGAGGTTCAGCTCGGAGCCATTTTGGAGCAGATTCTTTCGCCTGAGCAGTACGAAGAAAATGTTATTACACGCTCGACGGGAAACGACAGAGTAGAGTTTGCGGTAAAGCTGCCGGGTGACGATGAACGCACCGTATGGCTTCCGATAGATGCGAAGTTCCCTGCGGATTCGTACAGCAGGCTTGTGGACGCATATGATACCGGAGATCCGGCGGCTATCGAAGAGGCAGCTAAAAATCTTGAGCGTGTTATCAAGTCAGAGGCAAAGGACATACATACCAAGTATATAGAGCCGCCTTACACGACTGATTTCGGAATTATGTTCCTGCCGTTTGAGGGTCTGTATGCCGAGGTTGTACGCCGTGGTATGCTTGAAGTTTTGCAGAGGGAATACAAGGTAAATATAGCAGGACCGACTACGATGGCAGCCTTGCTGAACAGCTTGCAGATGGGATTTAAGACACTGGCGATTCAAAAGCATTCGGGAGAGGTATGGGAAGTTCTCGGTGCGGTTAAGACGGAGTTCGGCAATTTCAGCAAGGTACTTGAGAGTGCGAGAAAGCGTTTAAGACTTGCGGACGAGGATTTGGAAAAGCTCGTGGGTACGAGAACCAGAGCCATCGAAAGAAAGCTTAGGGGTGTGGAAAGCCTTTCCGCACCGGAAAGCTCGGAGCTGCTTGAGCTGACGGACTTCGGCTTTAATGACGGAGGCGAAGTGTAATTGCCGTAACGGCGGTAGTATATAATATATGATAGATAAGGAAAAAAGTGAGCTTTTTGAGCATTCAGGATTTTTGAGTGCATTTTAGGCGAGGGACATTATAAATGAGGATATTTGCAATCGGAGATTTGCACCTCTCTTTCGGCGAAACGGTTGAAAAACCGATGGATGTGTTCGGAGGAGAGTGGGTAGGTCATGCCGAAAGACTTAAACAGAATTGGCTGCAAACGGTAACGGACGAGGATATTACAGTCATTTGCGGTGATATTTCGTGGGGGCTCAGACTCGATGAAGCGATGGCGGATTTGGATTGGGTGCATGAGCTGCCCGGAAAAAAGATTTTTTTCAAGGGAAATCACGACCTTTGGTGGCAGTCGGCAGGCAAGCTGAATACGCTTTATGATGACGGAAGCATGAGTTTTATGCAGTGCAAGGCATATATGGCAGGAGATGTGGCAATCTGCGGGAGCAGAGGCTGGACCTGTCCAGGAACGGACGGATTTTCGACACATGACAGGAAGATTTACGACAGAGAGCTTGCAAGGCTGAGGCTTTCGCTTGAGGACGGAAAAAGACAGGGTGCAAAGGAGCTTATAGGAGTTTTGCACTTTCCGCCTACGAATGACAAGCACCAAAGCTCGGATTTTACTAAGCTCTTTGAGGAATTCGGCGTGAAAAAATGCGTATACGGGCATCTGCACGGCAGAGATGTGTTCCCGAACGGCTTGAAAGGCGTGCTGAACGGAGTCGAATATCGTTTGGTATCGCTGGATTACTTGCAGGCAAAGCCTGAAGAAATATGGAATATTTAAGTAATAAATATATGCGGATAATAAATGTAAATGAGTAATGAAGGAGAAGGTACGAAGATGAAAAAAGCGATTTTGGTTGTTACGGACAGCTTGGGTATCGGTGCATTGCCTGATGCAGCAGATTACGGCGACAAAGGCTGTGACACTTTCGGACATATTTGGGAAAAGACAGGCGGAATTAAAATTCCGAATCTTTTGGCACTCGGCTGGGGAAACATTGACGGAGTTCTCGGCGGCAGACAGGCGACTGAAAATCCGCTCGGCTGTTTCGGCAGAGCTGCGGAGCTTTCGGTAGGCAAGGACACCACGACGGGTCACTGGGAAATCGCAGGACTTAAGACGGAAATTCCGTTTAAGACCTATCCGGAGGGCTTTCCGAAGGAGTTCATGGAGGCATTTGAAAAGGAAATCGGTGTTGGCTGCCTCGGCAACTATCCTGCGAGCGGTACCGAAATCATAGAAAAGCTCGGTGCCGAGCATGAGGCTACGGGCAAGCCTATCGTATACACATCTGCAGACAGTGTATTTCAGATTGCGGCGAACACGGCGGTAATTCCTCTCGAAAGACTGTACGAAATCTGTGAAACGGCTCGCAGACTTTTGGTAGGCGACTGGGCGTGCGGCAGAGTTATAGCAAGACCTTATATAATCAATGAGGCAGGTGAGCGTGTGCGTACCTCGGACAGAAGAGATTACTCGGTAACTCCGCCTGCAGATACGGTTTTGGACACAATTAAAAAAGCCGGCAAAATGGTTTACGGCGTAGGTAAGATCGGTGATATCTTCAATATGAAGGGTCTGGTGGAGTCGGTTCACACGACGAGCAATATGGACGGCGTGGATAAGACGATTGAGGCACTCGGCATGGATTTTGAGGGCTTTATCTTCACAAATCTTGTGGAATTCGATTCGCAGTACGGGCATCGTCGTGACCCTGAGGGCTACGGCAGATGTATTGAGGAATTTGATGCAAGACTTCCGGAAATCATGGATGCGATGGGAGAGGAAGATGTGCTGATGATATGTGCGGATCACGGAAACGATCCGACGGCACCCGGTACAGATCATACCAGAGAATATATTCCGATTCTTGTGTACGGCAAGAGCTGTCGCAGAGGCGTAAACCTCGGAACGCTCAATAGCTTTGCGGATATAGGTGCGACCGTTTGCGACCTCTTGGAAGTACCGTGCAGCACAGTCGGCAGCAGCTTCAAGAAGCAGATCCTTTAGGAGGGAAACAGTATGAGCTATAATATGAATGATATCATATACAAGAAACGTGAGGGCGGCAAGCTTTCAAAGGCAGAGATTGAATATTTTATCGGCGGCTATGTCGCAGGAGATATTCCGGATTATCAGGCATCGGCACTTTTGATGGCGATATTTTTCCAAAAGCTTGACAGAGAAGAAACCTTTCAGCTGACAGATGCGATGAGGTATTCGGGCGATACGATAGACCTTTCGCCTATCAAGGGTATCAAGGTGGATAAGCATTCCACGGGCGGAGTCGGTGATAAGACCACGCTGGTTGTCGCACCGCTGGCAGCGGCGTGCGGCGTTCCGATTGCAAAGATGAGCGGAAGAGGACTTGGCTTTACGGGCGGAACCGTCGACAAAATGGAGTCGATACCGGGCTTTCGCACGGCACTTGAGCCTGACGAGTTCCTTAATCAGGTAAATGAGATAGGCATGGCTGTCATCGGGCAGACCGCACATATCACACCTGCGGATAAAAAGCTTTATGCACTCAGAGATGTGACTGCGACGGTCGATAACTTCGGACTGATAGCTTCGTCCATAATGAGCAAAAAGCTTGCGGCGGGAAGCGATGCGATCGTACTCGATGTCAAGGTCGGCGACGGAGCATTTATGGAAAAGCTTGACGATGCGG
>CAZLTX010000086.1:0-5635 GCA_964562555.1 uncultured Oscillospiraceae bacterium | reverse complement strand
AAAACAATATAAAATATGAGGAGATTTTCTATGAACGAAGAAAACAAAGCAGCAGCTACCGCTAATCAGTCGCTCAGCACCAAGGAAAATACCGTGCAGGTTATCAAATTCGCACTTTTCTCGGCATCTGCGGGCATCATTCAGGCGATTGCCTTTGCGTTGATGAATGAGCTGACCGGACTGCCCTACACACCTTGTTATCTGACGGCTCTTACCCTGTCGGTTCTTTGGAATTTCACGCTGAATCGAGAATTCACATTCAAATCGGCAAATAATGTTCCGATTGCAATGTTAAAGGTCGCCGCATTTTACTGTGTATTTACGCCGCTGTCAACCTGGTGGGGCAACGCCTTGACCGGCATAGGCTGGAATGAGTACGCAGTGCTTGCACTCACTATGGCTGCCAACCTGTCCAGTGAGTTCCTTTATGACCGCTTTATCGTTTACCGCGGTTCTCTGAACACCAATAAGCGTGCACAGAAGCAGGCAGCTACGCAGAGCGACTCCGAGGAGGATTGCTGATGGCAGGTAAGAAGGAAAAGAGCCGACAAAGAATCATGCACGCCGCAAAAGGGCTTTTCGAGCAACATGGTATCGAGGCTGTCAGCTTTCAGCAGATTGCAGACGAGGCAGATGTATGCCGCACGACGGTTTTCAATCACTTTGCGGGAACCAAGGAGCTGATGCTTGCGATTTTTTCACAGGAAATCGAGGATCTTACCGCCTACTGTGATGCAAGCGGTCTCGACGGCAAGGACAAGGTTCTTGCCCTCTTTGATAAGCTGATTGAGGACACCGCCTACTATCCTGTTTTGGCAACGCAGCTGATTCAGAATGCAATTTTGAGCAGAGATGCAGACAATCCAATCGCTTTGATAGAAGAAAATGTGTGCCATGCCCTAGGCGACAGAGAAGATGCCGCCGTGCTCGCAATGGGTGCATATTTGGGACTTATAAGTCACTGCCACATTCACAGACTTCCTTTCGATGCCGAAAAAATGAAAGCGGAATTTCGCACTTTGTTCGAAAAGATATATTAAATCAAATTCAATAAATTCAGATAAAAATCAACGAATCAATGATTTTGCTTACAGCTTATGCAAAATCAAAAATTTTACGGAGGTAATGATATGATCACAGAAGCAGAAAAGAAACAGAACGCAGGAATCAACGGCTCCGGCATTTACCGCTGGGACGACCCGAAGGAAATCAACCAAAAGCTCGCAGCTCTTACGAGTCAGCCTGTTTGGGAGGTAAACGACGATTATTACGAAAATACCGTTTTGAAATATTACGATGAAAAATGCACAAAGTCCAAGGCAATATACGAAGAAGCAAAAAACTATATTCCGGGCGGCGTGCAGCACAACCTGGCATTTAACAAGCCTTTCCCTGTTGCCTTTTCCAAAGCCGAGGGTGCATATCTTTATGACCAAGACGGCAACGAATATATCGACTTCCTGCAGGCAGGCGGTCCCACAATCCTCGGAAGTAATTATGAACCGGTTCGTAAAGCTGTCGAAAACCTTTTGGAAAGCTGCGGACCTGTAACAGGACTTCTGCACGAGGCAGAGCTTTTAATCGCAAAAGAAATCAATAAGCATATGCCGAATGTCGAGATGTTCCGTATGCTCGGCAGCGGTACTGAGTCTGTAATGGCCTCCCTGCGTATTGCACGTATCGCAACCGGACACAAACGCATCATCAAGGTCGGCGGTGCTTATCACGGCTGGTCGGATCAGATGGTTTACGGACTTAAAATTCCGGGAAGCCGCGGTCTTTTGGAATCGCACGGTATTCCGAGCTCCGCATACAGCCGCACTGACGAGGTAAGACCTAATGACCTTGCTATGCTTGAGGGTATGCTGAAAAGAAATAAATTAAAGGGCGGCACCGCTGCGGTCATCGTTGAGCCTGTGGGTCCTGAAAGCGGCACACGCCCCGTAGCGTTTGAATACAACAAAGGCGTTCGTGAGCTTTGTGACAAATACGGTGCTCTGCTGATATTTGACGAGGTTGTAACCGGCTTCCGTGTAGGTCTTTCGGGTGCTCAGGGACTGTTCGATGTCGTACCTGATTTGACTATCTTCGGCAAAATCGTTGCGGGCGGTTACCCTGCGGCAGGCGGTGTCGGCGGTAAGAAGGAATACGCACAGCTTATGGCAGCCGGACTTGCTACCGGTAAGCACCGTGCTTATGTGGGCGGCACGCTTGCGGCTAACCCACTCTCGGCACTCGCAGGCTATACCGCAATATGCGAAATAGCACGCACAGGTGCATGTGAAATTGCAGGCCGTGCAGGTGACAGACTTGCAGACGGTCTTAAGGAGCTGATTGATAAATACGGGCTTCCGTTTGTAGCCTACAATCAGGGCAGTATCGTTCATCTGGAATGCACCGGTGCGATGAGCTTTGATTTTTCCTCCTTCTCTCTTGCAAAATCCGCAGTCGGACTTTTGAAGAACAAGAGCATGATGTACGAGCGTAAGGATTCCATGGAAAGAATGGGTGCAGCATACATGGCAAACGGTATCGTAACACTGGCAGGCAGCAGACTTTACACCTCTATGGCTGATACCGATGAGGTAATCGACGAGGCACTTAACCGTTTCGAGAAGGTTTTCAAGCAGGTCGTTAAAACAGATAAATGTGCAAAATAGAAAATCGGCATTACTTCTGCGGTAATGCGGTAATATGAGCTTTCATTAAACCCTTATATCAAAGAAAGGACTGTAAAATGAGCAGCAACAAAGACACGGAAATGACGAATTCATGCGAGGCACGCTACATTCTCGCACATGACATGGGTACCAGCTCCGATAAGGCGGTTTTGGTCGATTACAGCGGCACGATAGTAGCTACCGCTGTCGAGGATTATCCTACCTATTACCCGAATCCCGCATGGGTCGAACAGGATCCTGCCGACTACTGGCATGCGGTTGCAAAAGCAAGCCGTCGTATTTTGGCAGAAAACAGCATAGACCCTGCCTCTGTAAAAGGAATCGTATTTTCCACACAGGCACAGGGTATAATCCCCGTTACCAAAGACGGCGAGGTTCTTTATAACAACATCACCTGGGTTGACGGCAGAGCCGAAAAGCAGGCTCAGAGCATCATGCACAAGCTTGGCGGCAAGAAAATTTTCACACTGGCTGCCGGAACCCCTATTATGGGAAAGGACTGTATCGCCAAAATCGTATGGCTTAAGGAAGAACGCCCCGATATATATAAACGAACATATAAAATTCTCGATGTAAACGGCTATCTGAAATACAAGCTGACCGGAAAAATGGTAACCGAGCTTTCGGGGGCCTCCTCATACGGGCTTGATCTCAAGAAAAAGGAATGGCTCGGCGTTATGAAATTCACCGGCGTAGATATGGACAAGCTGCCGCCGCTGGTATGCAGCACCGACATAGTCGGAGGCATAACGGCAGAGGCTGCGGCAGAAAGCGGACTTTTAGAGGGCACACCTGTGCTTGGCGGCTGCGACGATGTGCAGGCCGCCGCTGTGGGCTCGGGTATGTGCGGCGACGGCGACCTGCACATCTATCTTGGCACATCCGCATGGGTCGCATGTGCCAGCCGTGCCGCTGACAAATTCATGCACGGTGCAGCCGCCATCCAGTCAGCAGACCGTGAAATGAACCTTATCGCAGGCATTACCGAGTCAGCAGGTGCAAATATTCAATGGATTTGCGATCAGTTCTTTGCCCGCGAAAAGGCTGAGTACGGGGACGGAATTTACGCCTACATGGACGAAGTGGTACAAAAAATTCCGCCCGGCAGCGACCACCTCATCTGTACACCTTGGATGCTCGGTGAACGCTGCCCTGTTTCCTCCACAACCACACGTGCAACTCTTTTCAACATGACCATGGTACACACCAGAGAACACTTAATGCGTGCGGTTTACGAGGGCATAGGCTACAACCTGCGTTGGATTCTCGAAAACTACCAAAAGGATTACGGTTTTACCTGCGACAACTTCCGCATCATCGGCGGCGGTGCACTTGATAAGGGCTGGATGCAGATGATAGCAGACATCACCGGCAAGAACTTTGCGGTTGTGCGTGACCCTCGTAACGCAGGAGCTGTAGGTGCTGCCGTAGTTGCACTCATCGGCTTGGGTGAGCTTCCGGGTTTCGAGGCAGCCAAGGACTTCGTGCAGATCGAACACCGCTACAGTCCGAATCCCGAAAACCGCAAAATCTACGACAAGCTCTTCGCCGATTATAAGAATGTCTATCATTCTCTCGAAAAAGCTTACAAAGCAGCGAACGGCGAACGCTTTACAGAAAGCTGAATATAACAGAAAGGCAAAACCATATGAATCATATTTACGAATACATAAAAAAATATTCCGCCATGCTTGCCGCACAGGAATACCCTCTCGGTGATGCTGCCCGTCTGTTCGTCGAAACAGCCGAAGGTGTTTTCGCCACGAAAAAAGGTTCCGACCTTGCGGCACTGTCCGAGGATGATATCGAAAAGCAGGAATTTAACGCACTGCCGAAGGGTAAGCAGGCAATCCGCTCGATTTTGATTTCTCAAACGCCCTATTGCACCGAATGGCTGAAATGCGGCAAAGCCCTAATCCCGGCTCTCGACGATATGGCACAGATAATCGGCACAAGGGCTGACATTATCGACGCACGCAGCGGTCTTAATACTATCGCACCGCAGCTTGCACGCAAGATGAAATCAAATGCCGGCTGCTTTGTCATCACAGGTCAAAACGCCGACGGAGCTTTCGAGGGCTTCACCATTACCGTAGGTCGTACACCTTATGAAGCAATCGTTGCAATGACGGTTCTCGAAAAATCCGCCGAGGTAACGCTTCTCGCCGAAAAAATCGGTAAAGCGCATACTATCAATGCTTTGGAACGCAAGCTTATGCGAACCGTATATATGAAAAAATACTCCAAGTCCGAGGCAGATGCCAAGGAAGACGAAGCCGCTGCGGTATCCTGCAGCTCCGCAAGCCCATGCGAAGGCTCCTTCTCAGACAGCGTTCCTGCCTCCGAATCCGAAAGCACAGAAAAGAACGGAGCTCTGCCGGAAGATAAAGAAGCTATACTCCGCCGTCTGCTCGTCGATTACGGAAATAAGCTCGTTGCCTGCGGTCTGGTACAAGGCACCTGGGGCAACCTCTCAGCACGACTGGATGAAAAATATATGCTGACTACACCTTCGGGAATCGACTATGCACGCCTTACGACTGAGGATATGGTCAAGGTCAATATCGAAACTCTCGAATATGAGGGCAGCCTCAAGCCCACCTCCGAGAAAGGACTTCATGCTGCAATATACCGAGGCCGTCCCGATATTCACGGCATAATTCATACACATTCAAAATATTGCAGTGTGTATGCCGCAGCAAGAAAGGAGCTTCCGATTTCCGATTCCGGCTCAGATGATGCGAAAGCGACGGTTTTCCGTAATCCTGTCAAGCTTGCCGCATATGCACTTCCGGGAACAAAAGGACTTATGAAAAACACTGCGGCTGCCGTTGGTGACAACTACGGTGCCATCATGTCAAATCACGGCATGATCGTCTGCGGCAGCACGCTCGAAACAGCATTTGACAATGCACAGGAGCTTGAAGCAATAGCAAAAGCCACATTGCTGTAAT
>CAZLTX010000085.1:0-5654 GCA_964562555.1 uncultured Oscillospiraceae bacterium | reverse complement strand
ATAGGTTATGAGCGAGCCTGCGAATTTTTCCTTGGTCTTATCGCTTATGCCGCAGTAGAGCATTGCCATGCTGCTGTTTTTCTCGTAGAAAACATTACATGCGGTGGTTTCAAAGGCATCTTCGACTATCATCTTGGAATCGTCGGTGTATGAGATAAATGCCTCTTCAAAGCTGCTGAGAAGTGCGGCACTTGCACCGCCGCCGCTGAATATACCGTATTCGTTTACGCTGCGTATTTTCACATTGCACAGTCCCGCAATAGTCTGATATGAATCGTGAAGCTCGTCAAGAATATCTGCCGAGCAGCTCATTATGCAGGCTTTGATGGAAAGCTTTGAATTCTTGGTTGAAATCTTTCCGATATTGGTAGCCGCAAGTATATTTCCGTCATCGTCCTTGTAATATACACCGCTCGGAGCCGTATACAGCAGGCTTATAATGTTTTCTGTTTCCTTCTTTGTCAGTACCTTTTCGGGCACATCGACCTCTTCATAGGTGTACGATATATCCGGAAAAGCATCTTGGTATTTTTCGTTGAATTTTTCTATAGTCTTGTCCATCTTGGAAATGAACTTTTCCTCATCGGCTGAATTTATTACAAGCGTTACCGATGCTTTGGACGGCGTCAGCACGGCGTTCGAACCTCCGCTGAAGGAGGAAAGCTCAAACAAAAATGATGTGGATTTGAAGTTTGCAAGCAGACTGCCGAGCTGCTTGATAGGGTTAGGCAGTGATTGCTGTCTGATTGCCAAAGGCTGTGAAGCGGCACCCTCCATGGAAATCCTGTATGCCTTGTCATATGTCGGAGAGGTGCGGCTCAGCTTGTCGCTGATCGAAAATTCCTCAAAACCGCCGCTTGTAAGGGACACCTTTGATGATGAGGACTTGCCGAGGAAGAAAAGCTCGGTGTTATCACTGAGATATGCTTCCGAAAGAGCCGAAGCTCCTGTCATGATAGCGTTTTCGCAAGGCATGAAGATTATCTTAAAAGCAGCGTGATTTTCGGCATTCTTTGCAACGGTCAGTGCCGTTGCGAGAGGCTCTATATATGAGCTCATGTCGGAGGCATCGTATTCACATGCGATGACAACGGGATTAAGCTTAAGCTCCTTGATTTCTTTCGATGAAGCTTTCAGAGAAAATATGACATTGCCCGCATTGTCACGGGAGGCATCGATGCTCTTGTTAGCTGCCCATGCCATCAGATAATCCGAAACCTTTTCGTTAGTGGTAAGGGTTCCGAGCGAATCGGCAATGTCGGTCTGATAAGCACTGAGCTTGTCGCTGACAATTTCGTCTAAGCTTGGCTCATCGGGTTTGTCGGAACGAACGAACATTATGCCCACTGCGATGAGTGCTGCCAAAAGCAGTACGGCAGCTGAAATCAAAATTATTTTTTTCTTATCAAGTTTCCCCATTTTATTCATTATGTACACCCCTTGAAATTTATCTTGGTTTAGTCTTTTCTTAGAAGTAAGTGTGTGGTAAAATATCTGTACTGGCTTTAATTGTAGCACAAAAAAAGTGAAAAGGAAAGTGAATATAAAATGAAGAAAATAGAAACAGAAAGAATATTTTTGAGAGAGAGCAGCTTTGATGACTGCAAATTTTTTGCGGAATGGGAGCAGCTCGATACGGTAACGGAGTTTTTTACAATCAGCAAGGGTCGTGACTATGAAGAGGTCGTAACCGAATTCATAAACAGAAAAGCTGACGATGATAAGCTGCAGCTTACCGTATGCCTCAAGGAGGACGAAAGACCGATAGGCAGAATTTACATAAGTAATATAGATGAACATTACGATTCGCTCGACATCACAAGAATTTATATCGCCGACAAAAATATCAGAGGACAGGGCTTGGGCGAGGAGGCACTGAAGGCGGCACTCAGACTTGCGTTCGAGGAAATGAACATGGAAAGGGTGACTCTCGACCATTTTACGGCGAACAAGATAGCATCACGCCTGTATCTTAAGCTCGGCTTTAATTATGAAGGAGTTATGCGTAACGGCGGCAAGAAAGACGGAAAATATATAGATTTGCACCTGATGTCCATGCTCAGAGAAGAATACTTCGCAGGCAAGAGCGAGGGCAGAATATAAGGTATATTCGCGGTACGCAGTCGGAAAGTCGGGACGGTACTCAGCTTGAAATTCGGCACTTTCACAGTGCCGTTTTTTGTTCGCAAAAAAATTCAAAAAATAAGGCGGCTTTCTTATTGACATAACGGACATTTAGTAGTAAATTTTAATAAGCATACTACATGTTGTGGTTTTGGGGCTGCAATGTGTTCATATAGAAATACATATAAAAACACGAGAATAATGTAAGATTAGGAAGGAAAAGGAGTAAAGCGTTTTATGGACAGCATTAAGAAAATTGTTAAACGAGACGGCAGAATGGTTGACTTCAATGTTGACAAGATTGCAGATGCCATTTTTAAGGCTGCACAGGTTTTGGGAGGACGTGACAGAGAAATGTCCGTATATCTTGCAAAGCAGGTCGAGCTTTATCTTTTAGAGGTTTGCCACAACCAGGTTCCTACCGTAGAACAGATTCAAGATGCGGTAGAAAAAATCCTTATAGAGAACGGTCATGCACGCACGGCCAAGGAATACATACTTTACAGAGCAGAACGAACGAGAGTCCGCAGCATGAATACCAAGCTGATGAAGATTTACGAGGATCTGACCTTTAAGGAGGCCAAGGAAAACGAAATCAAGCGTGAGAATGCGAACATCGACGGCAATACCGCAATGGGAACCATGCTCAAATACGGCTCTGAGGGTGCCAAGGAGTTCTACAAGATGTATGTTATAGACCCTAAGCATTCCAAAGCACATGAAGAGGGCGATATACATATTCACGATATGGACTTTTATACTTTGACCATGACCTGCTGTCAGATAGACCTCGTTAAGCTTTTGGAGGGCGGCTTTTCCACCGGACACGGACACCTCAGAGAGCCTAACGACATAGAAAGCTATGCTGCACTCGCATGTATAGCTATCCAGTCCAATCAGAACGACCAGCACGGCGGACAGTCTGTGCCGAACTTCGATTACGGCATGGCTCCGGGCGTTAAAAAGGCATACAAAAGACTTTATCTTACCAACCTCGGCAAGATGCTCGACTTCCTCGAAGATGTCGAGGACGGTGTTGAAAGAATGAAAGCACTTGAGGCTGAGATAGAGAAAGCTCACGGTGTTTATCCGTGCATGGCATGGGACAGCAATTATGCGGAGCTTGAGCTTGAAGAGCTTAAAAAGATAGTTTCCGAGGAGCAGGCAAAGAAGATGCAGGAGCGTTCCAGAAAGTTTGCCGACAAGGAAATCCGAAGAAAAACATATCAAGCTATGGAGGCATTTATCCATAATCTGAATACCATGCATTCGAGAGCAGGTGCACAGGTACCGTTCAGCTCCATCAACTACGGAACAGATACTTCGCCTGAGGGCAGACTCGTTATGGAGAGCATAATGCTCGCAACAGAAGCGGGACTCGGAAACGGCGAAACCCCGATTTTCCCGATTCAGATTTTCAAGGTAAAAGAGGGCGTAAGCTATAATCCGGAGGATCCTAACTACGATTTGTTCAAGCTTGCCTGCAAGGTTTCGGCAAAGAGATTGTTCCCGAACTTCTCTTTCCTCGATGCACCGTTCAACAAGCAGTATTATATAGAAGGCAGACCGGAAACGGAATGTGCGTACATGGGCTGCAGAACCAGAGTAATCGGCAATGTTTACGATCCGAACAGAGAGATAGTAAACGGAAGAGGAAATTTGAGCTTCACCTCTGTAAACCTGCCGAGACTTGCAATCAAGGCAAAGGGCGATGTGGACTTTTTCTTCGAGCTGCTTGACAATGTTATAGATACATGTATAGCACAGCTTTACGACAGATTTAAGATTCAGTCGCAGAAGAAGGTAAAGAACTTCCCGTTCCTGATGGGACAGGGGATTTGGCTCGATTCGGATAAGCTGGGTCCTGACGATACGATTGAAGAGGTAATCAAGCACGGTACGCTTACGGTAGGCTTTATCGGACTTGCAGAATGTCTTAAGGCTCTGATGGGAGTACATCACGGCGAGTCTAAGGAAGCACAGACGATGGGTCTTGAAATAATAGGCTACATGAGAAAGCGTATGGACGAGGAATCCAGAAAGACAGGACTGAACTGGTCGCTTATAGCTACACCGGCAGAGGGACTTTCGGGCAGATTTGTCAGAATAGATAAGGAAAAGTACGGAATCATTCCGGGAGTAACCGACAGAGATTACTACACCAACAGCTTCCATGTTCCGGTTTACTATCCTATCAATGCTTTCGAAAAGATAAGAATAGAAGCTCCTTACCATGAGCTTACGAACGGCGGTCACATTTCATATATAGAGCTTGACGGAGATCCGCTTAAAAATCTCGATGCATTCGAGAAGGTCGTAAGATGCATGAAGGAGAACGGAATAGGCTACGGCTCCATCAACCACCCTGTAGACAGAGATCCTTGCTGCGGATTTACGGGAATCATCGACAACGAGTGCCCTCAGTGTCACAGAAAAGAGGGTGAGGGTGACGTCGGTTTCGAAAGAATTCGCAGAATCACAGGTTATTTGGTAGGCACCATGGATCACTGGAACAATGCCAAGGCAGCGGAAGAAAAGGACAGAGTAAAGCATGATGTCAACTCGGGATTTGAAAAACTGTAGGGAAACGGGCAGCGGTTGCCGAAATGACGGACAGCAGCCTCATACGATAAGGCTTGCGGGCGTGGTTCGTGAGTCGATTGTGGACGGTCCGGGACTTCGCTTTACCGTGTTCTGTCAAGGCTGTCCGCACGGCTGTGAAGGCTGCCACAATCCCGATACGCATGATTTCAGTGGCGGCTATGACTGTGATATAGATAAGATTTTGGCAGCGGTAGATGAGAATCCGCTTTTGGACGGGGTTACTTTCAGCGGAGGAGAGCCCATGTGCCAGCCGGAGGCATTTTCACTGCTTGCCGCAGAGCTGAAAAAGCGTAAGCTGAATATCGTAACATACACAGGTTATACCTACGAAGAGCTTTTGGAAATCTCAAAGAGAAGGCCTGCGGTGAAAGAGCTGCTTGATTTGACGGATTTGCTGGTAGACGGCAGGTTCATTATAGCTGAAAGAGATTTGACCTTGCTTTTCAGAGGCAGCGGCAATCAGCGTGTGATAGACATGAATTCGACAAGAGAAAGCGGCAGTTTGACACTTGCGGAGAAATATTACCGATAATTTTCGTGATTTTCAGACCAAATTCGAAATAAGTCGAAAAAATATAGGCAATATTCAAAAAAATTGCTTGAAACGCAGCAATGAATGTGTTATAATGGCTCTTGTTCGAGTGCGAACATAATAAAAGCTAAGAAATAAATTAAAACTAAAAGAAATGCTTATAAGCTTAATATACTAAAGGAGGTGCGGTAAATGTCAAGAAAATGCGAAATTTGCGGAAAAGGTCAGGTATCCGGAAACAGTGTATCCCATTCCGTAAGACATACAAGAAGAAAATGGAACGCTAACATTCAGACTGTAAGAGTTGCAGACGAAAACGGAACAGTTAGAAAAGCGAATGTATGCACTAGATGCATCAGATCGAATAAAGTAAACCGTGCCATTTAATTTAAGA
>CAZLTX010000084.1:1853-5706 GCA_964562555.1 uncultured Oscillospiraceae bacterium | reverse complement strand
CCCGCCTTTATATCTTACATTTCTTTATTATTTCTACTTCAAAAAAATGTATAAATGTGTTATACTACACATGTATGTAAAATTGATTCGTGTTTTTGTATTTATACGGGTTATTTTGCTGCTTATTGCTTATATTGCAGATAACAGGAAAGGCAGGACTACGGATATGACGTTTGCAAAGATCTGTTTGGCGGTTCTGGTTTGTATTCCGCTGATAGGCATGGTATATTTCTTTGTGAAAAAGCTTGTGGATCAGATAAAATAATTCAAAAAGGAGTTTATATATGGAAACGGCAGGCAGAGGCATTTTTATTTCCATCGAGGGACCCGACGGTTCGGGCAAGTCTACACAAATCGAAAATATCAAGGAATTCTTAAGACAGAGGAATATAGACTTTGTGTTTACGAGAGAACCGGGCGGAACCGCTATAGGTGAAAAGATAAGAGAGATTCTTCTTGACAATAATAATAGCGAAATGGATTATATGACGGAAGCCATGCTTTATGCCGCCGGCAGAGCACAAGATGTGGCAGAGGTTATCAGACCGGCACTCGAATCGGGTAAAGCTGTAATCTGTGACCGTTTCGTGGATTCCAGCATTGCATATCAAGGCTACGGGAGAGGTCTCGGAGCGGCTGTGGCGGAAATAAATCGCTATGCGGTATGCGAATGTATGCCTGATCTCACACTTCTTATGAAGCTTGATCCTGAGGTAGGCAAGCACAGGATAAAAGAAGAGTTACAGGATCGCCTTGAGTCCGAGAGGGAGGCTTTCCACAGAGAGGTTTACAGAGGCTATCTGGAGCTTGAAAAGAACTGCCCGGACAGAATTTTCGGTATAGACGCATCACGCAGCATTGAGGAAATCAAGGCTGACATTTACGAGCGGCTTGAAAAACTGCTTAAGGCTCGCATGCTTTAGCCGAACATACAGATAACGGAGGAACTGCGATTGACATTAGCGGATTGGAAAAACGACGAAAAGTTAACAGGCAGAATTGCGGCAGCCGTCAGAGGCGGAAAGCTTTCGCACGCATATATAATTGAGGCAGACACGCAGACGGATAAGCTCGAATTTGCCAAGGATTTTCTTAAAGCGGTAAACTGCCGCAATAATCCCGGAATAGGCTGCTGCGAATGCGTATCCTGCCGCAAGATAGAGCATGACAACTGCGAAGATTTGTATTTTGTACATGCGGACGGACTTTCGATAAAGGATAAAGATGTTTCCGCATTGCAGGAAAAGCTAAAGACCAGGCCGATAGGCGAGCTGAGTATGGCGATTATAGCAGATGCCGATACGATGACAGTGAGAGCCCAAAACCGTCTGCTGAAAACTCTCGAAGAACCGCCCGGAAACAGTATGCTGCTGCTTCTGAGCGAGAACCGTGAAAATCTGCTGCAAACCGTTCGCTCAAGATGCGTGACCTACAGGCTGAGCGACTGTGCGGAAAATACAGGGTATATGCAGGAGGCGGCAGAGGAAGTGGTAAATGCACTTCTTGACGGCGAAAAATTCTTTTATATCAGGCAAATTCTAAATAAGAACATAAAGAAAAGAGAAGATGCATACAGCTTGCTCGACGGCATGGAAAAGCTTTATCGTGAGTTTATTTTGGACAGAGATCCGAGAGGTCGGCGGCTCAAAAGTGAGGCTATGCTTGCATATGTGGGCTTGATAGAGGAGGCTCGCAGAGATTTGACGGCAAATGTCAATTACAACTATGCACTCAAGAACATGATATTAAAAATTGGAGGAATATATGGTTAAGGTTACAGGTGTAAGGTTCAAAACGGCGGGAAAGGTATACTATTTCGATCCCGAAGGCTTTGAACTGAAGGTGGGAGATCATGTCATCGTGGAAACGGCGAGAGGCATGGAATTCGGTACGGTCACAATGGAGACCTCCGAGGTTGAGGAAAAAGATATTGTTGCACCTCTCAAAAAAATAGTGAGAATCGCAAACAAGGAAGACCATAAAAAGCATCAGGAAAATGTCAAAAAGAAAGAAAGAGCGATGAAGCTCTGCCAGGAAAAGGTCGATAAGCACGGCTTGGTAATGAAGCTCATAGATGTCGAATACACCTTTGACAACAGCAAGGTCATCTTCTACTTCACTGCTGACGGAAGAGTTGATTTCCGTGAGCTTGTAAAGGATTTGGCAGCGGTTTTCAAGATGAGAATAGAGCTGCGTCAGATAGGAGTAAGAGACGAAGCGAAGATGATGGGCGGAATCGGAAGTTGCGGCAGATCGCTTTGCTGCCATAGCTGGCTGGCGGATTTTGAACCGGTATCGATCAAGATGGCAAAGGTGCAGAGCCTTTCGCTCAACCCGGCAAAGATTTCGGGAATCTGCGGCAGACTGATGTGCTGTCTGAAATACGAGAATGATATATATATGGAGCTCCGCAGAGGTATGCCCGATACGGGTGAAAAGGTCAGAACGCCTGACGGACTTGCGAGAGTCGTTGACACCAACCTGCTCGAGAACAAGGTCATGGTAAGACTTTTCATGGAAAGGGATAAAAACGACAAAAACGACAACGGCGAAGAAAAGCTTACGCCGGACATCTACACATACAAAAAAGAAGAAATCAAAAGACTGGAAAGACATAAGGAACGCAAGGAAAGCACGAATCTCTTCGAGGGAATGGACGCAGAAACGCTCAAGGAAATGCAGCAGCTCATCAAGGATTAGTGCTTAACAGTGCTTAACGGAGAACAGGAAAGACAGAAATGGCAGAAAGAATTGACGATATAGGCTTCGGAGGACTGAGGCTGATACAGGAACCTGACGAGTTCTGTTACGGCGTGGACGCAGTGATTTTGGCGGATTTTGCAGCGAAAAACTTTTCGGGAGGAAACGGAGTAATCGTCGATTTGGGGACAGGCACCGGCATTGTTCCTCTGATACTTTCGGCAAAGACCGATGCAAGGCTGATTGCGGGTGTGGAGCTCCAAAGAGGCTCCTACGAAAGAGCAGTGAGAAATGCCGAGATGAACGGTCTGAGCGAGCGTCTGAGCTTTTTTAACGCCGATGTAAAGAATTTATTTATCAGCGGAGTAAAGACGGCCGAAAACGCAGAAAAAATGCCGAAAACAGGGCTTTACGACGCTGCCGCTGTAAATGCACTCAAGGGGCAGGTTGATGCGGTGACGATGAATCCGCCGTACATGCCGAATTCGGGCGGCATTACGAACGCCAATACGGCAAAGGCGATTGCAAGGCACGAAACCACGGCAAGTCTGTGGGACTTTTTCGCATGTGCATCGGCATTGCTCAAGCCAAAGGGAGATCTTTTCATGGTACACAGACCGTCGAGGCTTGCGGACATATGCTGCTTTGCCAGAGAAAACCGCTTGGAGCCGAAAGAGCTTTGCTTTGTCAGTCCTAATGTGAAGAAGGCACCTAATATCGTTTTGGTGCATTGCGTCAAGGACGGCGGCAGAGAGCTGAAGCTGCTCGACCCGCTGTTCGTGTACAACGAGGATGGAGGCTATACGGACGAGCTAAGAAAATGCTATATTTAGCAGACCGATATGAAGCATGAGGAAGCGTTCGGCAGGTAAAAACAGGCTAAAAATTAAATATAGCTGCACACAATCAGAGAAACTATGATTCCCGTCAAATAGCCTATAATGCCGCCGAGCAGGGCGTGACGGAGCCTTTTGACACGGGTCACACCGAAGTAAAGAGCGAGCACATATATGACGGTTTCACAGCCTCCCGACATCACGCAGGCAACACGCCCGGTGTATGAATCAGGATTGACAAGCTCCAAAATATCCTGTACGATAATGAACGAGCCGCTGCCCGAAATCGCACGCAGAAACATCAGCGGAAGCAGCTC
>CAZLTX010000084.1:0-1753 GCA_964562555.1 uncultured Oscillospiraceae bacterium | reverse complement strand
CATCCTTTCTCTCTAAAAGCTTGCAGACTATAACGGAAACGATTATCGTGGCGGTCGCTGTTATCAGTGACGGCAGCACGATGGAGTAAGGATCGGCAGAGCCCATTTCCTCACGCATCTGTATGGTGACGACGGGAATGAGCGGAGCGAAAGCCATATTGACGACGGCAAAGGTACACATGTCGTTGCTGGCAAAATCCCGATGCCCGTTCTGAGCATCGAGCTTTTCCATGGTGCGGAGAGCGAAAACCGTGGAGCTGTTGCCGGCACCGAAGATATTGGACATAAAACTCATAATGATATACGAAAGCGTTTCGGGATCCTTTTGGCGTGGAAAGAGCAGCGAGGTAAAGGGCAGAAGCAGGCGGGACAGCCTGTTGATAAGGCCGGTTTCCTCAGCAATTTTCATAAGTCCGCTCCACATCGCCATGATACCCGCAAGGCTTAAAATAAAGCTTACTGCGTTTTGGGAGCTTTCCATAAGAGCAGAGCCGAATACGGTCAGATTGCCCGAAAAACAGGCATAGACAAACGAGGACAGGAAAATAAGTGCCCATATACAGTTCATCATAATAAAACTTTCCTCCGTGGTTGAAAAAATAATTAAAAAAATATATGCTAAAATTTCAAAAAAGATGTTGCAATATTTTCCAATATTGGGTTATAATAAGGACAGGGCAAATTTAATGCACATTCGATAAAAAAGGAGGGATTTGATGACTGTAACGATTACACTTAAAGGGGTTTTGCTCACGATTATTGCGGTACTGGCAATCGTCGTTCTTATCTACATCATTGCGTTGCTTCGAAAATTGATAGGCACGCTTAAGCAGGTCGATGATATTCTGACGGATACTCAGAAGATGACGGCAATTGCATCAGATCGGGTGCAGCAGGTTGACGGTGTGATGGACGATTTGGGCGATACCGTTACGGTAATGGTCGATGCAGTAAAAGGGAATCAAAGTGTAGTAGCGGCTTTAACGCACATAATTGATGCGGCATCGTCGTTTGTCGGACTCGTCCGCAAAGGCAAAACCGATGAAAGTGACGGTGAAGGCGAAGAAAAAACCGCTAAAAAGAAATCGCGGACGAAAAAAACGAAAGCATAAAGGAGCCTGAAAGAAAAAAGCTCAGGCAAGATAAAAACGCTTAAACTAAAAGTTAAAATTAATAAATTTAAAGAATGTTGGAGGTATTAAACATGAAAGCAACAGGAATCGTAAGACCGGTAGATCCATTAGGCAGAGTAGTTATTCCGGTAGAGCTCAGAAGAAACTTAGACATCAAGACAGATGACGCAATGGAAGTTTACGTAGACGGCGATTACATCATGCTTAAAAAATATGCACCTGCTTGCATTTTCTGCGGAGATGCAAAGGATGTTGTAAATATCAAGGGTAAGAATGTCTGCAAGAACTGCCTTGCTGAAATGAAAAATTTATAGGCTTGACGGAGGCTGAATTTGGCTAAATATATTGTTAAGCAAAGCGAACCGCTTCGTGGCGAGGTCTATATCAGCGGTGCGAAAAATGCGGTTCTGCCGCTTATGGCAGCAGCTCTTTTGGCTGAAGAGGAATGTGTCATACGAGATGTTCCCATGCTTCGTGATGTTGCATTTATGAAAGAGATACTTATATCTCACGGTGCAGAGGTAACAGAGCTTGAAGAGAATATTTTGGCCATAAAAACTGCGGATATAGTGTCCACGGAAGCGAGATTTGAGCTTGTAAACAAGATGCGAGCTTCGATA
>CAZLTX010000083.1:0-5751 GCA_964562555.1 uncultured Oscillospiraceae bacterium | reverse complement strand
GAGATTAAGCAGGTTGCGACGGAATATCCGGACACTAAATTTATATGGGTGGACAATGTGGTTGACGGCGTAGAAAGCTGCCCGAACATCTTGTGTATCACATATAAGCAGAACGAGGGTTCTTTCCTTGTGGGCTATGTTGCCGCAAGACTTTCGCAGACCAATGCGGTGGGCGTAGTCGGCGGTGAAGAGGAGTCGAGTGTTATAAAAGACTTCGTAAAGGGCTTTGAACAGGGAGCCAGATATGCAAACGGCGGTATCAAGGTTTATGAAAGCTACGCTAACGGATATGAAGATCCTGCGAGCGGTGAGCTTTGTGCGAAGGAGCTGCATGCACAGGGTGCGGATGTTATTTTCCAGGTTGCGGGAAATACCGGAAACGGTGTTTTCAAGGCTGCAAAGGAGGAAGGCTTCTATGTCATAGGAGTGGATATGGATCAGAAGCTTTCGGCACCTGAGTATGACAGCGTTATCGCCTGCTCCATGATGAAAAATGTCGGAGCGTCAATTTACGATGCTATCAGCGAATATATCGAAAATGACAGCTGGGACGGCGGCAAAAACCGTGTGCTCGGAATGGAGGACGGATATATTTCCGTGGCATACGGAGATGAAAATTCGACTCAGCTCGTAGATGATGATACCAAACGTGCTGTGTCTGAGCTTGAGAAGAATATAGTTTCCGGAAAGATTACGGTCAAGTCGGAAATGTAATAAAGAAAAAACGGCTTATAGAAGGCCGATATTATGAAAGGAAATTTTGAGATGAAAAAAGTTTTAACTGTTTTATTGGCACTGCTTCTTTGCATGTCGATGATTTTTGTTTCGGGCTGCGGCGAAAAGGATACGGATATTTATACGCAGTTTGATCCGAGTGAATATGTTACACTGCCTGACTATGAAAGCTATACCAAGGATGAAATCAAGGTCAGCATAAGCGACAGTAAGATAGATGCGGAAATCGAGGAAAGACTTGCTGCTGCATCGACCACTAAGGAGATTACGGAAGGAAGCGTTAACGAGGGTGATACGATAACGATTTCCTTCAAAGGAACATTGGCAGACGGAACGACTGAAGACGGTATGCAGTCAGATTCATTCGAGATGACTCTCGGAAGTGCAGGCATGATTGACGGCTTTGAGGAAGGCATTTACGGAGCTGAGATAGGTGAAACACTTACTTTGAATTTACAGTTCCCGGATCCGTATGAGCTCAACGAGGAGCTTTCCGGACAGCCTGTAACCTTCGAAGTAAAGGTGCTCAACAAAAAGGTTCAGGAGCCTGCTGTTTTGAACGAGGAATTCGTTAAGGCGAACAGTGAGGCAAAGACTGTTGACGAATACAGAGAGCTTGTGAAGAAGGAGCTTGAGGAAGAGGAATATACGGATCTTGAAAGCAACGATAAGGTTGAAATTTTCAGCCAAATCGTCGAGGCTGCCGAGGTAAGCAATGTTCCCGAAGAGCTTAAACAGTACGAAATGGATCTTTGCACGACGACTTATCAGACATACTGTGACAACTATGGAATGGAATGGGCTGATTTCCTCGAAAATATGCAGATGACGCAGGAGGAATATGATGAGCAGTTGGCAGTATACGGTGAAGAAATGGCTAAGACCAAGCTTATCGTTTACGCTGTAGCTGCAAAAGAAGATATTTCCTACAAGGATAAGGAAGTTATCGACAATCTGCTTGCGATGGCAGGTATAGATTCCGAAGAAGCTTTCGAAAGCACCTACGGAACGACTGCCGAAACCTATGCGGCAACCTACAACAGCTATGGCTTAAAGGTTTCCATGATGCTTGATGCTGCTCTGGACAAGATTTACGACAGACTGGAAGTAAAATAGCGGAGTATGGGGCAGATAAGCTCCGAGTACATGCTGCTCAGTGCAAAGCGTGTATGTAAAATTAAATAAATACCGGATAAGATAAATCGGGTTTTTCCGCAGTTACAGACTTGCACGGAGCAGCCCGATTTTTGTTTTGCCTTGCTTTTGTTTTGACTTTACTTATTGCAGGCATATGGAAGCTTCGTGCGGCATATACTTGTACAAACAAAGGGGAGGAATACATATGCTGAGTACGGACAAACTGAAAAACAAAGAGGTAATCAATATTTTCGACGGCAAAAGCCTCGGCTTTGTCAGCGATATTGAGGTAAATCTTTCGGAGGGCAAAATCGAGGGCATAATAATACCGGCAGAGAGAGGGCTGTTTCGTTGGTTTGCAAAGGGTGATGAGGATTTTATGGTAAGATGGGAAAGCGTCAAAACCGTGGGTGACGATGTGATTTTGGTTGATTTGGGTGCCGATGGTATGGTAAAATAATATAGATAATACGCTGACAAAGGAGAAATGATATGAGATGTCCGTTCTGTAACAGTGCAGATACCAAGGTAATAGATTCACGTCCGACTGAGGAAGGACACGCAATCAGGAGAAGGCGAGGCTGCGATACCTGCGGAAAGCGTTTTACCACCTACGAAAAGGTGGAGGAAACTATCCTGATGGTAGTCAAGAAGGATTCCAGTCGAGAGGTTTTCGACAGGAACAAGGTTTTGAACGGTATTGTCAAGGCTTGCGAAAAGCGGCCGGTTTCCATGACTCGAATCGAGGAAATGGTTGACGAAATCGAGAAAGAGCTGAACAACCTTATGCTCAGGGAAATCGACAGCAATTATATAGGCGAGCTTGTAATGGAGCAGCTAAAAAAGGCTGACGAGGTGGCGTATGTGCGTTTTGCGTCGGTTTACAGGCAGTTTACAGATGTGAATACCTTCTTGAGGGAGATTGAAAAGCTGGTCGGAAAGCAGGGCAAGGACATCGAAATACAGGAGAAGGACAAATGAGTGGAAAAATATTTCAGATATCGATAGACGGACCGAGCGGTGCGGGCAAATCGACGATTGCCAAGGCGGTGGCTGCAAAGCTCGGAATAGATTATATTGATACGGGTGCCATGTACAGGGCGTTCGGGCTTAAGATGACAAGGCTCTCTGTGCCTATGAAAGAGGACGAGGTGCTGGCGGCTATGCTTGCGGATACGGACATAGATTTTGCGGGAGGCAGGGTAATTTTAGACGGTGAAGATGTAAGCGACTATATCCGCACTCCGGAGATTTCCAAGGCTGCTTCGGATTGTTCGGCATTCGCATCGGTGAGAAAGAAGCTCGTGGAGCTGCAGCAGAAAATGGCTCGTTCGAAAAGTGTCATCATGGACGGCAGGGATATAGGGACGGTGGTGCTTAAGGATGCACCGTACAAGTTCTTTTTGACTGCCGACGATGAGCAGCGTGCCTTAAGAAGATATAAGGAGCTTGTCGAAAAGGGCAGCGAGCAGGGCTACGAGGAGGTTTTGCAGGAGCTGAGGCAGAGAGATTACAACGATACGAACCGTGAGGTTACGCCGCTGAGAAAGGCTGATGATGCCGAGGAAATCGACAGCACGAACATGAGCATTGAAGAGGTCGTGGCACATATCTGCGACAAAATAAAATAGAAGCGAATATCGGATTGAATGAAAAAACCTCCTGTGGGAATAATAACCCGGGAGGTTTTTATGAGCAGAAAAGATCTGAGAGAAAACAGGGAAAATGATGATATTCGGGATTTTTCGAGGAAACGTATTACATTTGGGCTGGCATTGGTAACGGCGGCTTTGATGCTGCTTGCCTGCCGCCTTTTCTATATTCAGATAATCTGTCACGACGAGTTTTCGGAGGCGGCTCGCTCGCAATACGAGCTTAGGCTGACGGGACTCGACAGCGGTGCGGCTTCGGGTGAAAGCACGGACGACAGCGGTACGGCTGTGTTTGCAGTTATCGCAAAGGACAGAAGTGATGCCGCACTGGAAGGCTTGCTGCGTGCGAGCCGTGCCGAAAACATAACAAAAGCATCATCAAGGTACGATGTCTACGAGATAGCCGATGCGGAAAGCAAGGTGCTCGAAGAACTCAGAACAGTGTATGACGCTTATGTATTTTGTAATTACAGACCTGAACAGAGCGTCATGACGATGACGGGTGAGAACGCACACAGCGAGATAATTCTGTACGCCGATGCCGCCGGAAATATCATAAGCGGTCTGCCGCCGCGGTTTCGAGTTTTTTCCTGAGCTTTTCGAGTGCCTTTTTTTCGATTCTGGAAACATAGGAACGGCTGATACCGAGCTCGGCGGCGATTTCCCTCTGAGGCTTAGGCTCGTTTCCGTCCAGGCCGTACCTGGCGACGATAATTGACTTTTCACGACGTGTCAGCGTGCTGTCTATAGCCTGATAAAGCTTGCCTACCTGTATTTTCAGACTTATGGATTCTATGATTTCATCGGTGTCGCTTCCCAAAATATCGTTAAGACTTATTTCATTGCCGTCTTTGTCGGTTCCGATGGGCAGACTCAGAGAAACCTCCTTGCTGTAACGCTTTGATGCACGTATACTCATCAAGATTTCGTTTTCGATGCATTTTGCCGCATAGGTTGCAAGCCTGACGGATTTGCCGGCGGAATATGTATTGACGGCTTTTATCAAACCGATGGTCCCGATGGAAATGAGATCATCTTGATTGGTATTCGGTCCTGCATATTTTTTTGCGATATGTGCGACCAGACGAAGATTGCGTTCAATCAGAACATTGCGGGCATCTGCGTCGTTTTCTTCAAGTAATGCAACATAGTGTTGTTCTTCCTTTTCTGTAAGTGGGCTTGGAAAAGAACTGCTCATATAGCTACCCTCTCTTTCGATGTATCTATATGCGAAAGAATCGGGCAAGGTGCTTGGCAACCCTAAAAAAGGCAGGTACCTATTTTATGAGCACCGCTTTTCAGCGGAGATATTTTTCACCCCATTTGGCAAGCTCGGTAAAAACGGGCAGGAGAGCCTTTCCTTTTTCGGTCAGCGAGTATTCGACATGCGGCGGAATTTCGTTAAGCTGTTCACGGTGAATTATGCCGAGCTCCTCCAAATCACGCAGAGTGGAGGTAAGCATGGTGTTAGTAATGCGAGGAACCGCTTTTTTTAATTCGCTGAAACGGCAGGAAGGCTTTTTGCAAAGCTCGTATATGATGTGTGTACGCCATTTGCCGCTGAGCATTTCGAGCGTCCTACGCATAGGGCAGCTGTCGCTGACTTCACTTGTAAGGACACGCTTTAGATATTCTTCTGCGGTAAGGTCTTTAGTTGTTGATTTTTTCATAGAAGTATGCCTCCGGTATGGTTTAATGTACCAAGTATCAAATTTCTGCGTACTTGCGTAGCTTTTTCATACATAGTATAATTTTAGTACCGTAAAAAAGCAAGTAGCGTATGCAAATAAAATCGGAAAAAGCACACAAAAACACATGAATAAAGAAATAAAAAGAAACGGGAGGCAAATCAAATGAAAACAGCAATTGTATATTATTCCAAGCATCACGGCAATACAAAAAAGCTGATAGATGCAATCGCACAGAAATATGAAATTACCATGATCGATGCGGTGGAGCAGCCTGAGGCAGATCTGTCGGCTTATGATACGGTCGGTTTTGCATCGGGGATTTACTATTCGAAGTTCCACAAGACGGTCTTAAAGCTCGCAGAGGAAAAGCTGCCGGAAAACAGCAAGGTTTTCTTCCTCTACACCTACGGTGCGGAAAAAGACGGCTATACGAAAGCAATTAAAGAAGCAACAGCCAAGAAAAACGCAGAGGTTCTCGGCGAATACGGCTGTTTCGGCTTCAATACCTTCGGACCCTTCAAGCTCATCGGCGGCAT
>CAZLTX010000082.1:0-5768 GCA_964562555.1 uncultured Oscillospiraceae bacterium | reverse complement strand
TCTCCTTCTGCCCTTCTTTCTTGCCTCATAGTCTTCATCTATGCGTTTTTTCCACTCGCTGCCCAGCGGTGCACTGCAGCGAACGGCACAGATTGCTTCGCTCAATACCTCGTAGTTGAGCTGTGTTCCCTCGTGATCTGAGCAGTAGTTGACCGCATGTGACTCGTCAATACCGAAACCTCTTGCTGTTTCTACAGCGTCTATATTCGCTCCGAGGAAGAGGAACTCCCAGCCGTATTTTGCTTTCTGCCGTTCTATCATTTGCTTTACCTTGCTGCTGTCATAGCGGTGGCTTGCGTTTTCCATTCCGTCTGTCGTGATGACAAAGAGTGTATGCTCCGGCACGTCTTCATTTCTGGCATATTTGTGAACATTTCCGATGTGATGAATCGCACCGCCTATCGCATCGAGAAGTGCCGTACAGCCTCCGACCGTATACTCTTTTTCGGTCATCGGCTTGATGTCTTTGACATTCACACGGTCGTGTATGACCTTGGAGTTATTGTCAAAGAGAAGCGTTGAAACGAGAGCCTCGCCCTCGGCGTTTTTCTGCTTTTCAATCATCGAATTGAAGCCTCCGACGGTATCTGCCTCAAGTCCGCTCATGGAACCGCTGCGATCAAGGATAAATACGATTTCTGTTAAATTCTTTTTCATAATAAATACCTCCGTATACAAATAAAAATGACTGCTTGGCGGCAGCTCTTTTTTTCTGCTCTCACCTTACAGTCATAATTATAGGGTAAAACGTATTTACTTTGGTCGCATGTCAAGCGACATTATCACATAACGAGCGGAACTATGTAAATTGCAACGGCTACGCAAAACGCAATCGCAACCACTACAGTCCATATCTTGAATTCCTTATCCATCTTCTGCTTTTCTTCGGCAGGAGGATCTATGTGTTCGATGATTTGTGCCGTAATTTCTTCATCGCCTGTCTTGCCGTATTTAGCCTGACAGATGAAGTAAATCACAAGTCCCAGTACACACCAAATGATGCCTGTCTTCAAAGCCTCCGCATCAAGCTGTGTCAGCATTACAACGTATATAATCGCACTTATCGGAGCACCTATCATAACAGCCGGTGCCTTGTACGGTCTAGGCAAATCGGGCTTGCGTTTTCTGAGTAACATACATGCGATTATTCCTATGATGTAATAGAACAGGTCAGCGAACAAGCTCAGCGATGCTATATAAATCATAGAATTCGTAGCGATTAAAAGCACTGTGAGTATACCCAATGTAAGTATGGCAATATAAGGTGTCTTGAACTTAGGGTGAATTTTTGCGAATACCTTAGGCATTGCACCGTCTCTTGCCATAGTAAACAGATATCTCGGCGGTACTGAAACGCTCGAATTCAGTGTTGAAAAATCTCCGCCGAATGCGATTCCTGCCGCTAACATGATGAGCGGGAATCCGAGTATACCTGCGATAGACATAGCCTCCGCATAAGGTGCACTTGCCGATGCGATTTCTCCGAGTCTGTCTGTAGGAACGATACCTACGAGGAACCACTGGAATATGGCATTTACCGCAAAGATAATAAACGGTGCCAAAAATAATGCTCTCGGAATATTGATGTGCGGATATTTGATTTCTTCGCCCATTGCACAGCAGGTTTCAAAGCCGGCAAAGCACCACCAGATCAACGCAACCATTCCGATGAAATTGCCTGTCGAAAAGTCTACATATTCAGGAAGCTGAACGAAATTGGACAGTCCCACATTCGGTATCATCAGCAGGAACCATACAATAGCTACGCCCCAAAAGAAGAACATAAAACCGTTCTGAAGTCTTCCCGTGATTTCCACACCGCCTACGCTTAATACCATGAACAATGCCACTACAACGCATGCAATTATAACATCGCTTACAGCACCGCCGCCGATTTCCAAGCCGATGGCAGCCATAAAGGTCTTAAAATAAAAGCTGAAAGCCAAGGCCTCACCGCTTGATACGGATACCAGCGATATGATGAAATTCCAGCCGGCAAGCATTCCGAAAGGCTTGCCTATTCCCAAAGATGCATACTTATATGTTCCGCCGGCATAAGGCAATGCCGCACCCATTTCCGCATAAAGCAATGCCGGATATATACTTACAATCATCGCTGCGAAGGTAGCAAAGATGACCGCATAGCCCATCATTCCCACTACATTCGCTCCTGTGGTGAAAAGTCCCACACCTACTACCGTTCCGACGGTTATCGTAACCGCCTCCCGCATACCGAAGGTACGCTTTAATGAACCATTTTCCATTTTATTATCTCCTTATCGTATACCTTATTATTGTCTTTTCATTATTTGATTACAGATTACAGTTATTCTTGATTTTTTTCCATTCTGATTTCTGCTGCCCTGGCATGTCCTATCAGACCCTCGCCTCTCGCCAAATTTGATACAAGCGGTGCGATACCTAGCATTGCGTTTTTCGTCATTTTCTGATATGTACAGATTTTCAGGAAAGTGCCTACCCATACGCCGCCTGTATACCTTGCCGCCCCGAGCGTAGGCAGTGTATGATTCGTTCCCGATGCGTAATCGCCGAAAACCTCAGCGGTATTTCCGCCTATAAAGAGCGAGCCGTAGTTTCTGAGCCCCGACACCACCTGTTCCTCCTTATCCGGTGAAACATTCACTTCAAGGTGTTCCGGTGCGTAGCTGTTAGCATACTCCACAGCCTCCTCCAAGGAGTCTGCAATCAGGATTTCTCCGAAATCATTCCATGAGCATTCGGCGATTTCCTTGGTATCCAGCTTTTCAAGCTGTGCCCTTACCGCCTGCTCCACGGCTTCGGCAAGTTTTTCATCTGTAGTAACGACCATGCCCTTGGCCTCTCTGTCGTGCTCTGACTGTGCCAGCAAATCCGCCGCTATAACCTCCGGGTCTGCCTGAGCATCTGCAATAACCAAAACCTCACTCGGACCTGCGACAAAGTCAATGCCCACCTTGCCGTAGCACTGTCGTTTTGCCTCGGTTACAAAGCTGTTTCCCGGTCCCACTATCATGTTTACCGGACTGATCTGCTCTGTTCCGTATGAAAATGCTGCGATAGCCTGTGCTCCCCCGACTGCATAAATTTCATCGATGCCGGCAATATCCATAGCCACAAGTGTCTTTGGATGTATATTATTCGTACCCTTGATAACAGGCGAACATGCCGTAACACGCTTTACACCTGCGGTCTTTGCCGGAATTCCCAGCATCAAAGCTGTCGAATACAGCGGATATCCTCCGCCCGGTACATAGCAGCAGCAGGAATCCACAGGTATTACTCTATGTCCCAAGCTTATGCCTTCCGACGGTGAAAAATCCTTAAGACCTCCGACCGTTGCTTTCTGTGCCTCCGCAAAGCTGCGGATATTGGCAGCAGCCTTTCTTATATCTTCGATGTCTTTCTCCGAAACCTGAGCATATGCCGCCTCTATTTCCTCTCTTGAAATCCGCAGTGCCTCACGCTTTGCACCGTCAAATCTGCTGTTATATTCTTTCAAGGCTTCATCACCGTTGTTGATTACGTTTGATATAATTTCGCCCACTACCTCTCGTAAATGGCTTCGATCAGCTTCAGTTCTCTGTTTAGAATGTTTGAATGCTCTGATCATTTTATCTCCCCTCTCTTTTTAGTGCTTTAATGCGATAATACACTATAGAGCATACTCCTTGTCAAGCAGCAAAAAACGACTTATTTCAAAAAAACCTTGAGTGTACTCAATGTTTATGTTATCATGTTATAAATATAACAGTCTACTATGTTGATTTCAAAGGAGAATGATAATTTGAGAATAGGTCAGGTTTCTAAAAAGTACGATATTTCGATAGATAATCTTTACTATTACATAAACTACGGGCTTCTCGTTCCTCAGCGTCCCAAGGGTCAATATGTATTTGATTCACAGACTCTTAAGGATTTGGAGCTGATACTTGAGCTGAAAGGAATGAACTTTTCACTTAAGGAAATCCATATGATTTTGTCGCTTTACAGAATATCGGGGCTGGCGGTTCAGCAGGATATCGAGGACTTGAGAAAAATATACAACAGTAAGCTCTCTCAGCTTAAAACGGATAAAAAACAAATAGAGCGGAATATCGCAAATTTGGAAGAAAAGATATCTCATCTCAGTTCCCTGCTCCCCGGTGAAATGCCGAACGTCGGACTTCCCATCAGCATGCTTGAGCTTCTCTGCTGTCCAAAGTGCGGCGGCAGTTTCACGCTCGAAGATGTCAGCATGGACACAAAATATATTTTCAGCGGCAGTCTTAAATGCAGCTGCGGATATTCTGCAGCCATCAAAGACGGTATACTTCTGACACCGAACAAAAATACCGACCGCTATGACACTCCCGATACAGACAGAAAGCTATACAAGGATCTGCCGCCCTCGCTTATCAGTCTTTTTCAGCGTTCATACAACTGGATGCTTGAAAAGCTGGGCAATATGGATTTGTCAGGCAAGGTCGTTATCGAAACCTACATCAACGCCTGGTTCTTCATGCACAATCACCAGCAGTATCTCAATCCGTCCGCTAAGTATATCGTCGTGGACAAGTATCCCGAAATGCTGAGCATGTACAAAGCCTTGATGGAACAGCAGGGTTTCGGTCTCGACATCATGTTTATAGCCGACAGCAGCACCAAGCTGCCGCTGAAAGCGTCCTGCGTGGATCTGAACATAGATTACTTTGCGGTAAACGAGCATAATTTCTATCATCATACCTTCCTGTATGACGAGCTTATGCCGTATTTCAAGGAAGATGCTTTGATGCTCGGCACATATTTTTACTTCAAAAATGGCAGAAAATCAATGGAAACCTTGCTTCGTGAATATCCCACCTGCTCCCCTTATAATTTTAATCTCCGATATTTCCTGGAAAATATGCAGGGACATCTAATCGAGCAGGAGGACTGCGGCTTTACAACCAGCTCCGGCAGCAATATCGGTTTCAGCTTTCACCACGAGGGAGAAAAAATGTATTTGAGATCTTATTTGGGCAGCAAGAAATTGAGCAGTAAAAAAACAGAAAAATAAGGGCTGACGCAGTAATAGCATCAGTCCTTAATATCAAAATTCTTCAATTGCTTATATAGCTTAGAATATAAACTCGTTCAGCCTGTCCTCCTCCGACTCGATTTTCTCATCGATCATGCGACTCGCCTCTTTGATTGCGGCATCGTAGCCCACAAGTGCGGCGAACGGAGAAAACTGTGCCGCACGGTCTGACATTGGCATCTGCGGGTGCCTGGACGAAACATGGTGAGGCAGCTCCATTATATCCTCGTATGGGTTCTTCACGCCTTGTGCCCTCCTATCTGTTCATTCCTGTCCTTTGCGGTCGCTCCTTCCTCCAGGTTCATGCCTTTGAGGATTGCATTCTTTCCGAACTTCTTTTTTATATCAAGCAGTGCATGCTGCATTTTTCTTTCCTGCTCCAGCTCAGCTTTTTCATGCTCTCTCTGTTTTTCCAAAGCTGCAAAGTCGGTAAACATATCAAGCTGTTCGCCGCCCTTGTTCATTCTCGCAGCCTCAGCCTCCGAAATGACATGATTTGCAGTGATATTCATTCTGCGTATAAGCAGCTTGCTGTCAACTATGCTGTCAAAGAGCTCGGCTGCGGCAGTGACTATTTTCTTCGCAGATGATGTATGAGTGTCAAGATTTATCGAGCCGTGTGCATGCTTCGGTTTCTGCCGTCCGTAGCCGTCCGTGACCACAGGTCCGTGATATTCTTTTCTTCTTTTAGGGTCTGTAAGATTTTCGATAT
>CAZLTX010000081.1:2879-5773 GCA_964562555.1 uncultured Oscillospiraceae bacterium | reverse complement strand
ATTCGTAATCAGCAGGTCGCCGGTTCGAATCCGGCCGGTAGCTCCAAAAAACCTCGCAGTTTTGCGAGGTTTTTCTTTTAGCTTTATCAGATTTTACATTTATTATCTTTTACTGTCGTTTTATTCTTGCAAAGCTCTGCAAAATATTTTCATGCACTACACTTTTCGGCTCGAACTTAGTTATGTTAAACGCAAGCTGCATCATAATGCCGATTCCGAAGGCGGCGAGCACTGTGCCTATTCCTATAGGTCCGCCGAGCTGCCAACCTGCAGCAAGCACCACGATTAAAATCATGATATTTACAGCTCCGATAGGAATTCTGTTAAGCCGTTTTCCTATTGCAATCATAAACGAATCTCTCGGACCGCAGGCAAGTCCGGCTTTCATATACATGACCTGCGAAAGTCCCATGATGAAAAAGCCTATGAACATCATTGCTATGCTGATCCAAATGTTTTCCTGTTTCGGCACCAAATCCAGCCAATTCAGCAAATCCACCGTTTTTCCGACAACGATTGCATCTAAAATCGTACCTATACCGATATGCTCTTTCAGCAAAAGGTCTATCACAATCAGAGTAAGCGAAACCCCGATTGACGCTGTTCCGTACAAGATTCCGAAGGTTTCAGACAAGCCGAGATTGAGCGTATCCCACGGTGCGACACCGATGTTTGCCTGTATTGTAAGATAATCTCCCGCACCGAAACACATCAAGCCTATTGTTGCCAGCAATGATTTTTTCAAAAGCTCGATAATATTTTGTTTTCTGCCAATTTTTTCCTCTATGCTATTTTCGCAATCTGTATGTATTTCTCTTGTTTTCTCTGTTCTGTTACTCATTATTTTCGTTTCCGTTCACATATTCGCAGTAAGTATTTATAGGACATTCATCACATTTCGGTTTTCGTGCGTCGCAGCACTGCCTCCCATGAAAAATCAAGCTGTGATGTGTGCGGCTCCAGCGTTCCTCGGGTATACGTTCCATCAGTGAAAGCTCGGTTTTCAGCACATCCTTTTCATGTGTAAGTCCGATGCGGTTTGCCACACGGAACACATGCGTATCGACGGCTATTCTCTGCTGCCCGAAGCCTACCGAAAGCACTACATTTGCGGTTTTTCTTCCTACTCCCGGCAGACTGACAAGTGCATCATAATCGCAGGGCACCTCACCGCCGAAATCATCGCAAAGCTTTCTCGCCATTGCTACTATATTCTTAGCCTTAGTGCGGTACATGCCTATTCGTCTTATGTCCTCCTCCACTGCCTCGGGATCGGCTGCCGCCAAGGCCTCTGCCGTGGGATAGTGTGCAAACAGTGCGGGCGTCACTTGGTTCACCGATTTATCCGTTGTCTGTGCCGACAATGCAACCGCTACGATGAGCTGAAACACATTTTTGTGGTCGAGTGCACATTCTGCCTCCGGATAAGTGCTTTCCAATATATTTAATATTTCTTCTGTCTTTGAGCTTCCAACCATTTTTACTCTCTTTCCGCTTGAAATTTTTCAGCTTATCTGAGCTTCACTCTTTTACTTAAATTATTTTCTTTCTGTCCGCTGCGGTGCCTTGACATTTTCGCCGAGAAAATGTTAAAATTGTATACAATCTTTACGAAAAACCAACAGCCAAAGAGCAGCAAAGGAGCAGCATATGTTAAGTCTTGATTTTATAAACAACGAATACGAGGATACCAAAACGCCTGTCCAAAAAGCCTGCGAATCCATCGCCATCGACATTCTCACCGGTATTCTGCCCGACGGCAAACAAATCGTCGAACAAAAAATCTGCGAAAAGCATCATATGAGCCGTACTCCTGCCCGTGAGGTTCTCAAAGATTTACAGGCGTTGGGGCTCATCGAGCTGATTCCCAACCGAGGTGCCTTCGTCACCGGCATCACTCAGCGTGATGTAAACGATTTTTATTTTATGAAGAGCCTTTTGTACCCTCAATGCGTCAAATGGGCGATAGAGCGAATCAGCGACGAGGAATTCGCCATGCTTGAAGATGCTTTCACCTTCATGCAGTTTTATGCGGCTACCGAGGACCTTGAAAAGATACAGCGTGTAATTCACGGCTTTAATGCCATCATCTACAACGCCTCCCACAACAAGGAGCTTGAAACTACCCTGCTGCGATACGATTTCCTCATAAAATATGCAAACATGGGTGTACGTTATCCTCTCGACTTCATGCCGACCGTGCTTGAAGAGCATCGTGCGATTTTCGAGGCTTTTCAAATAAAAAATCCCGAGCTCGGCTCAGAGGCTGCCCAGATTCACGCATATAAGTCGATGATGCGTAGAAAATAGCTTATCAGCTGAGTATTCCGAGGTGCTCCAGCAAAATTTTCAAGCCTATAAGTATCAATATTATACCGCCCGCAAGCGTTGCCTTGCTTTCATACTTGGCACCGAATTTATGTCCGACGAACACGCCGATTGCCGACAGCACGAAAGTCGTACAGCCTATCAGCGTGACGGCAAATGTGATTTCCACCTGCAAAAATGCGAAAGAAATTCCGACAGCGAGTGCATCTATACTCGTTGCTACCGCCATGAGGAACAGCTCCTTGAGATCCAATTTTTCGTCACAGCACGGACAGACCTCTTCATCTTCGCCGCCTCTCACAACATCGAGTATCATCTTGCCGCCTATGAAACCCAGCAGCACGAAGGCGATCCAGTGATCGACACTGACGATATACTGCTCAAACTGTCTGCCGAGCAGCCAGCCTATCAGCGGCATCAAGCCTTGAAAGCCGCCGAAGAAAAGTGCAATCACAAGGGTTTTCCCCATGTCGAGCTTTCGCATATTCAGTCCCTTGCAGATTGCCACCGCAAATGCATCCATCGACAAGCCGACAGCTATCATAAAAACTTCAAAAAATCCCATA
>CAZLTX010000081.1:0-2779 GCA_964562555.1 uncultured Oscillospiraceae bacterium | reverse complement strand
CTATACTCTGAAAATCAGTTTTTCGCCGTCGCTGTCTATCGTCACGCTGCCTCCGTCTACGAGCTCTCCTCGAATTATCATAGATGCAAGCTCGTTTTCCACGTGCTTTTGCAGATAACGCTTGACAGGTCTTGCACCGTACTGCGGGTCATATGCCTCCTTGGCGATGAGGTTCTTCGCCTCCTCCGTCATCTCAAGCCGCATTTCTCTGTCCGCAAGCCGTTTGGTGATTGCCGCAAACGAAAGTGTAATTATCTGCTTGATCTGTTCCAAGGTCAAAGCACTGAATACAATGATGTCATCTATACGATTAAGAAACTCAGGTCTGAAATAGTTTTTCAGCTCTCCCGTTACCTGTTCTTTAACGCTTTCCGGAATATTGCCCTCTTGATTCATATTTTCAATCAGCTCGCTGCTGCCGATGTTGGAGGTCATTATGATAACCGTATTCTTGAAATCGACCGTTCTGCCTTGGTTATCCGTCAGTCTGCCGTCGTCCAAAAGCTGTAACAAAATGTTGAAAACATCAGGATGTGCTTTTTCTATCTCATCGAACAGCACTACGCTGTAAGGCTTTCTTCTGACCGCCTCGGTAAGCTGTCCGCCCTCGTCATAGCCGACATATCCCGGAGGAGCTCCTACCAGTCTGGAAACCGAGTGCTTCTCCATATATTCCGACATATCTATACGAATCATATTGCGTTCGGTATCAAAGAGCGATTCCGAAAGCGTCTTTGCAAGCTCGGTCTTTCCGACACCCGTCGGGCCGAGGAAAATAAAGGAGCCTATAGGTCTGTTCTCATCTTTAAGTCCCGCTCTTGCTCTCAGTATAGCCTCAGATACAGCCTTAACAGCCTCATCCTGCCCGATGACCCTCTGATGCAGGATTTCCGGCAATCTCAACAGCTTTTCACGCTCGGTTTCCACAAGCTTGCTGACAGGAATACCCGTCCATGCGGAAATGACCTCTGCGATTTCTTCTTCGCCGACTTCCTCCTTGAGCAGGCGGTTTTCTCCGCTGTCCGCATTCTCTGCTTTGGCTTTTTCAGCCTCAAGCTTCTTTTCCAGCTCCGGAAGCGTGCCGTATTTGAGCTGTGCCAGCTTTTCGAGGTCATAATTTCTCTCTGCCTCCTCCATCTGGCGTTTTACTTCTTCAATCTGCTGTTTTGTGCCCTTGACTTCGGAAATCGCTTTCTTTTCATTCTCCCACTGTGCTCTCATCGACGCATCTTCTTCTTTAAGTGCGGCAAGCTCCTTCTCAAGTGTCGCAAGTCTTGCTGCCGATGCCTTGTCCGTTTCCTTGCCGAGTGCCTGCTTTTCGATTTCGAGCTGCATTATCTTTCTTGAAATCTCATCAAGCTCAGCCGGCATACTGTCGATTTCGGTACGAATTCTCGCAGCCGCCTCGTCCATCAGATCTATCGCCTTATCCGGCAAAAATCTGTCGCTGATATAACGATCGGAAAGCGTTGCACAGGCAATCAAAGCATTGTCTGTAATTCTGACACCGTGATGAATTTCAAAGCGTTCCTTCAGACCTCTCAAAATAGAAATCGTGTCCTCAACCGACGGCTGATCCACAAGCACCTTTTGAAATCTTCTTTCCAATGCCGCATCCTTTTCGATGTATTTTCTGTATTCGTCCAGAGTGGTTGCACCGATGCAGTGCAGCTCGCCTCTTGCCAGCTTAGGCTTTAACAGATTGCCTGCGTCCATCGAGCCCTCGGTTCTGCCCGCACCGACGATGTTGTGAATCTCATCTATGAAAAGAATGATTCTGCCCTCGGATTTTTCCACCTCATTCAGGACAGCCTTTAATCTTTCCTCAAACTCCCCTCTGAACTTGGCTCCTGCGATCAAAGCACCCATATCAAGGGCAAAAATGGTCTTGTCCTTCAAGCCCTCCGGCACATCACCGTTCAAAATTCTCTGAGCCAGTCCCTCTACTACCGCAGTTTTACCGACACCCGGCTCACCGATAAGCACCGGATTGTTCTTGGTTCTCCTTGAAAGAATCTGAATCGCATGTCTGATTTCCGCATCACGACCTATTACCGGATCGAGCTTTCCCTCTCTTGCCATCTCCACCAAATCACGACCGTATTTGTTCAGTGCATCATAATTGTCCTCCGGATTTTGGCTTGTCACCCTCTGATTTCCCCTAACCTTGGAAAGTGCCTCCAAAAATCTGTTCTTCGTGATATCGAATTTCGAGAAAATTTTCGCACTCGGCGTTCCCCTTTCCTCAAGCAATGCCATATAGAGATGCTCCACGCTGACATATTCATCCTTGAACTCGTCTGCGATTTTTTCGGCTCTGACCAAAATCTGCGACAGTCGTCTGGACGAATACATGTTGTCCGCATTTCCCGAAACCTTCGGCAGCTTTTCAAGCTGCTCCTGTAAGTCGGCAATTACAGCCGTCGTATCGACATTCAGATATTTCAGAAGCTTGGGAATCAAACCGTCCTTCTGCATCAGCAATGCCATATGCAGATGTTCACCGTCCAGCATCTGATGCCCCTCCGAAACCGCTATACTTTGACAATCCATAATTGCCTGCTGTGCATTCTGTGTATATTTTTCAATGTTCATATCATCACCCCTATTTCCTTCAACATAAACATTTTTAACTGAAATTGATGCTTAGATACATCTTTTTTTTTTAGATTGATGTGAACTGCCATCAGCCCTCACAACTTTTCATATACCCATTATACACCCGCTTAATCGCAAAGTAAAGAAAAATTTAGCACTCTTTTTGATAGAGTGCTAATAA
>CAZLTX010000080.1:0-5807 GCA_964562555.1 uncultured Oscillospiraceae bacterium | reverse complement strand
ATTTTTGCAAGCAAATTATAATAATCTTTTGTGTAATTCTTGTGTAAAAATAATGAGAAATATGATAAAATAAAATATTATTGCAGAGAAGAAAATGTGGATAATAGTATTATGGAAAAAGCACTGAAAGAATATACCCGATGGACCCGCAAAAATCTGCCGAAGGACCTCATGGCAGAGCTTGAGGCGATTTGCGGTGATGACAGAGAAATATATGATAGATTTTGCAAAGACATAAGCTTCGGAACCTCCGGAATGCGTGGCAAAATGGGTGCGGGGAGTAACAGAATCAACTCGTTGACACTTCGCAGAGCGAGTTTGGGACTTGCCGAATATCTGTTGGAAAGATACGAAAAGCCCGAGCTTGTCATAGCATATGACACGCGTATCAATTCACGTGAATATGCCGAGGGAGTTGCAGCGGTATTTGCGGACAAAGGCGTGGGCGTTTATATTTTCGACGAGCCGACACCGGTGCCCGTGCTTTCGTTTGCGGTCAGAGATATGCGGCTGTGTGCGGGCATAATGATAACGGCAAGCCACAATCCGAAGGAATACAACGGCTACAAGGTGTACGACAGCTATGGGAATCAGATAGATGATACAGCGGCGGCAGAGCTTGAAGCCTACATCGGAAGACAGGCTTTTCATGCGGCAGGAGAAGCGGAGCAGGCAGAAAAAAGCCAAAGCAAAAGCCTAAAGCTTTCCGAGGAGATAAAACGGAATTACCTTGCTGCGGTTGACGAAAACACACCGTATTCGGCAGAGCTTACAGCCGATAAAGCAGTTCTTGCGAAGGCAATCTCCGAGCTTAAAATCTGCTATACACCGCTGAACGGAGCAGGCAGGACATATGTACTCGAAACTCTGAAAAGACTCGGAATGAAAAAAGAAAACATCATAGAGGTGGAAACACAGAAAAACCCCGACGGAAATTTTGAAACCTGTCCGTATCCGAATCCGGAGCAGGACGCAGTATTCGATGAGGCACTGAGGGTCTGTAAGCTACAGGCGGATAAGCCGCAGCTTATTTTGGCAACGGATCCCGACAGCGACAGACTGGGAGTGATGTGCCTGTCCGCCGAAAGCGGCGAGTATATACGCCTATCGGGAAATCAGATAGGGGAGCTGCTCCTGGACTATGTATGCGGATGCGGAGGCGAGAACAAAAAACAGCGGATTGCCTTTAAGAGCTTTGTAAGCTCACCACTTACAGAGGACATAGCGGCGGCACACGGAGTCAAGATGCGTAATGTTTTTACGGGCTTTAAGAACATAGCCTGCGGTATGCAGAGGCTTGAGGAAAGCGGAGAAGGCGAGTTTGTTTTCGGCTTTGAAGAAAGCCTCGGCTATCTCTGCGGCAATTACACACGTGACAAGGACGGTATCATGGCAGCAAGGCTCGTCTGCCTCGCAGCGGCAGGACTGATGTGCAGTGGCAAAACGCTTGCGGACAGGCTTGAGGAGATATACAGCCGCTACGGTTATCAGGAAACGGCACCCTTTGCGATTGAATATGAGAGCGAAAGAGACAGGCTCAGAGTCGGACACATCATGCAGGTGGTTTTCGCAGGGGATTTTAAGCGGTATATCAAGCGGCAGTGCGTAGGCTTTTCGGTGAAAAAGGAGCTTTGCTACAGGCAGCAGAGCATGTACAGCGTACAGCTTGAGGACGGTCACAGCATAATAATAAGACCGTCGGGAACGGAGCCGAAGCTAAAGGTCTATGTTTTCGCAAGAGGAAACGGCAGGGCAGAGGCGGCAGAAAACGCAAAGAAGCTGCGAAGGCTTACGGCTGATTTTTTGGAGCAGGCAAAGCATAAAAAATCATAAGCGTAAATAAGAAGTTTTGGAAAGGAGAGTGCGAAAGCACGAAAAGCATATATGAGCAAGGTAATTACAGGTATAGACAAAAGCGGCTCTTTCAGAGTGTATTTGACAATATCGACGGACATGGTCGAGGAGGCAAGAAAAATTCACGATACCACGCCCTTGGCATCGGCAGGACTGGGAAGAGTTTTGACCGGTGCGGGTCTGATGGGACTGCTTTTGAAAAACGACAGCGACAAGCTTACGGTTTTGTTTAAGGGTGACGGTCCTGCGAAGCAGATTTTGGCAACGGCAAGGGCAAACGGAGATGTTAAAGGCTATATCGCAAACCCCGATGTCGATTTGCCGCTGAACGATAAGGGCAAGCTTGATGTGGGCGGCTCGCTGGGAATAGGAGAGCTGACGGTAATCAAGGATTTGGGACTCAGAGAGCCTTATGTGGGTACCATAGCACTTGTTGACGGAGAGATAGCGGACGACCTTACCGCATACTATTTTATATCGGAGCAGCAGAACACGGCGATTTCGCTCGGAGTTAAGGTTGATGTTGACTGCACGATCAAGGCGGCGGGCGGCATGATAATACAAATGCTGCCGAATTCAGAGGAGGCTGCTGTCGATGCACTTGAGGCAATGCTCGATAAGCTTCCGCCGATTACGACGCTGGTCGAGGAGGCAGAAGAGGCAAACAAGGGAAAAAGCGAGGAGGGCGTGCTGCAATATATGCTGGACGGCATTTTCGCCGATATGCCTGAGGAGTACAGAGTGGATACGCTCGAATTTAAGTCGATGCGTTGGTACTGCGACTGCTCCGAGGAAAGACTGGAAAAAATTCTGATGACCATAGGCACAGACGATTTGAAGGAGATAATCGAAGAGGACGGGCAGGCGGAGCTTGTTTGTCAGTTCTGCTGCAAGAAATACCATTTCGACAAGGAGCATTTGGAGAGGATTTTGGAGGCTGTTAAATGAGCGAGGGTATAAAGACAAGGACAAAGACGAGGCTGGGGATAATTTTCGGCGGCAGATCGGGCGAGCATGAGGTTTCGCTGCTGTCGGCGGCATCGGTGATTCGTGCGGTAAATAAGGAAAAGTACGAATTGGTGTATTTGGGAATTACCAAAGACGGCGAATGGAAGCTTTTCGACGGAAGCACGGAGGAAATCGAGGACGGCAGCTGGGAGAAAAAAGCTGAGGCTTTTAATCCGGGGCGGCTCGGAGAGCTGATAGATTTCGCACTGCCGATAATGCACGGTCCGTATTGTGAGGACGGCAGGATACAGGGAATGTTTGAAATGCTGGATATACCTTACGGCGGCTGCGGAGTGCTTGCCTCGGCGGTGGCAATGGATAAGCTGCTTGCAAAGGATGTTTTCGCCAGAAACGGACTTCCGATCTGCGAATATGCGGCTGTTACGAAAAGCGAATACGAAAGCAGTCCCGAGGCGGTTTGCGAGAGGGTGGAAAAAAAGCTTTCCTATCCGAGCTTTGTCAAGCCGGCGAACATGGGCTCCAGCGTGGGAATAAGCAAGGCGACCGACAGAAAATCGCTTGCGGCTGCACTTGAGCTGGCATTCAAATATGATAAGCGAGTTATAGTTGAGGAATACATAAACTGCAGGGAGCTTGAAACGGGAATTTTGGGAAATGAGCTGCCGGAGGCTGCCGCAGTGGGTGAGATACTTCCGTCGGCTGAGTTCTATGATTACCAAGCAAAGTATCTTGACGGAGGTGCATCTAAGCTTTGCATACCGGCACAGATTTCCGAGGAAATGTCAGAGAAGATAAGGGAATATGCGAAAAAGGCTTATGCGGCGATAGACGGAGAGGGCTTTGCACGTGTGGATTTCTTTATAGACAGGGATTCGGGAAAGCTGTACCTAAATGAGATAAATACGATTCCGGGCTTTACGAAGTTCAGCATGTTTCCGCTGCTTTGGGAGGCTGCCGGCGTGAGATATACAGATACGATTGAAAGGATAATCGAATTGGGCTATGAAAGATATAACGCTAAAAATAACAGGTAAACAGATTTTTGACGGCAGCGAGGAGGAGCAGATGGAGTTTGTCACCGACGGCAAGCTCTATCTGAGAAACGATGCGGTTTATGTGGTATACGACGAAAGTGATATTTCGGGTTTGGCAGGCTGCAAGACCACGCTGAAGCTCAAGGACAACACGGTAAAAATGAGAAGAACAGGTGGCGAGGGTTACGGCACCGAGCTTTATTTTGAAGAGGGTAAACGCTTCAGCAACATATACAACACTCCATACGGTGACATGGGCATCGAGGTTTTAACGGCAAGTGTCAAAACCGAGCTGAACGATGACTATGCCGGCAAGGTAAGCATTGCTTACGATGTTAGCATGGAGGGAATGGCAGAGGGCAAAAATCAAATAACTATTGATATATTATAATATAACGCAAAATGCAGGAGGAAGAGGTGACAACAAATGGAAAAAATAGGTTTTGATGCGGAAAAATACATAGAGGAGCAGTCCAAGTATATCCTGGAGAGGATCAATGCGGGAAACAGCGAAAGACTGTATCTGGAATTCGGCGGCAAGCTGGTGCACGACAAGCATGCTATGCGTGTACTTCCGGGCTTCGATGAAAATGCCAAAATCAAGCTGCTCGAGAGAATGAAGGAGCAGGCGGAAATAATCATATGTATTTATTCGGGGGACATCATCAACAGCAAGACCAGGCAGGACTTCGGGATCACTTATGACCTTGAGGTGCTCAGACTCATAGATATTTTCAGAAAGCATGATCTGAAGATAAACAGCGTGGTAGTGACCAGATACGAGGACGCACCGGCTGTAAACATGTTCATAAACAAATTGGAAAGAAGAGATATCAAAACCTATAAGCATCGCTTTACCAAAGGCTATCCTACAGATGTTGATACCATAGTAAGTGAAGAGGGCTACGGAGCAAATCCGTATATCGAGGTTACCAAGCCGCTGGTGGTCGTAACGGGTCCGGGCGGCGGCAGCGGAAAGCTCGCAACCTGTCTGTCACAGCTTTACCACGAATATAAGAGGGGCACTAAGGTAAGATATGCGAAATTCGAAACCTTCCCTATCTGGAATATTCCTCTCAAGCACCCGGTAAATATCGCTTATGAGGCGGCCACGGCTGACCTTAAGGATGTTAACATGATAGACTCCTATCATTTGGAGGCATACGGCGAGATGGCTGTCAACTATAATCGTGACCTTGAGGTTTTCCCTGTGGTAAAGCGTATCATAGAGAAGATTACCGGAGAGTCTGAATATCAGTCACCGACCGATATGGGTGTCAACAGGGTCGGCTTCTGCATTACGGACGATGAGGCGGTCAAGGAGGCCTCCGTGCAGGAAATTATTCGCAGATTTATGATAGCTAAGTGCGATTACAAGAAAGGTAAAATAACAGAAGATGCTCTCGAACGCTCTGAGCTTTTGATGAAAGAGGTCGGTGCGGCAGAGGAGGACAGGCGTGTGGTTATTCCGGCACGTGAATATGCTGAGGAAAAGCGTAACCTTGCGAAAAAATATGTGAATGTCGTTGTTATGGCGATAGAGATGCCTGACGGAAGTATTGTGACGGGCAGAAGCAGCAGAAGAATGGTTGCTGCCGGTGCGGCTTTGCTGAACGCCATCAAGAAAATAGCGGGCATTCCGGACGATTTATATGTTATCGCACCTAATGTATTCAGCAGCATACAGCAGCTTAAGGGTGAGATCTTGCACCATGACAGGACAAGCCTGAATGTTGAAGAGATATTAACGGCACTGTCGATTTCCGCTGAAACCAATTCCTGTGCGGAAAAGGCGGTTAAGATGCTCGAACGGCTTAACGGCTGCAAGGCACATTGTACGGCTATACTCAGCGAGCGTGACGAGCAGACGCTCAGAAACATGGGAATAGACGTGACCTGCGATCCGGAGTATCTGACGACGAACCTGTATTTTGCATAGGGTGCGGGAAA
>CAZLTX010000079.1:0-5940 GCA_964562555.1 uncultured Oscillospiraceae bacterium | reverse complement strand
AAAATAAAATGAGTGCATAGAAAGCTAAGACCGAAAAGCTAAAAGCGGAGATCTATCATTTCAAAATGCACTCATTTTTTTCAAAAATATGGTTAGCATATGCTAACTGAAAAGCCAAAAGAAAGGAAGTGACGAGATGAGCGTTGTAATCGTAGGCGGAAACGAATGTATGACCAGACAATATAAAGAGCTTTGCAGTGAATATAACTGTAAAGCAAAGATTTACCCGAAAATGAAGGCAGGACTGAAAAATATCGGTTCGCCCGACCTGCTTGTTTTGTTTACAAGCACGGTATCGCACAAGATGGTACACTGTGCACTGAGCGAAACCAAAGGAACGGGTACGAAAATCGCACGCTCGCACAGCAGCTCGATTGCAGCACTGAAGAGCATTCTCGAAGAACATACGGCATAATTCATAAATATATCTTTACAAAAAGGCTCCAATTTTGCAAATAGGAGCCTTTAAATCATTTTTTGCAATTACGCGTGCGGTCGGGGCTTTGCTCCGACCGCCTAATGTGCCGTTTCCGAACAATAATCATTCGCAATCGTCGCAACAACAATCGCACTCGCTCTCCCAGTCGAGCAGCTTTTTGTATGTGCTGCAGCCGAAGATGATGCCTACGATCAGAACACCTGCGACAGCGGCGTTTCTTACGATCTTGGAAACATCTACATTTACAGTAACGTCAACTGTTCCTTTTTCTCTTTTTCCTACCATGGTATTACCTCCTGAATTTCTGTCTGTAATCTCAATTTATATGAAAACATCATAGCATAAAAATACAGATTTTGCAAGCAAAACACAGAGCTGAGGTGGGTGGTGGGGAGGTTGAGTGAGCAGGGCAGCCCGAGGCAGGCTGTCGGCTTTAAGCCTCGGGCAGTATCGCCGCAAGCTCGAATTGCGGCGTACGCAGGAAACGCCCCAGACCGTACAGCGTTTCCGGCTTGCCCTGCTCGACGGTGGAAATACGCTGATACGAGTTCACAGACATTTTGATACCTGCCTCCGTCAGTGCTTTGTTGCCGCTTTGATCCTGTGGATATGCTCCGTAGGGCCATGCGAACATCAGAGGGGCAGCACCGGTCACAGCTTCGATTTTCGCCTGGTTGAGAGCAAGATCGTCGAAAAGAAGCTTTTGATAATTCTCGACGCTTTCACCGCTTTTTCTGTCGGCACCCTTGCGACCGTTCTCGATTCTATGCAGGTCATAGGTGTGATTGCCGAACTCGACAAGACCGGATTTTGCCATCACAGCGACCTCACCCCATGAAAGATTGCAGCTTTCGGGAACTCTGTAAATATCATCGGAGGCTATATCCGAATCCACACCTATCAGCGAAATTACAGCCTTCATATTGTATTTTTCCAGCAGAGGAAATGCGTAAAGGTAGTTGTTGCAGTAGCCGTCATCAAAGCTCAGGAGTATGGGTTTTGCAGGCAGGCGGGAGCCGTTTTCCGCATAAGCTGTGAGCTGAGAGGGAAGTATGGTGGTAAAGCCCTGCGAACGGTACCATTTCAGATCGTTTTCGAACCTTTCCGCACTTATGAAATACTCGCTCTCACCGTCGGCGGTTTCGGATATGCCGTGATACATGATTATGGGGATTTCCAGCTCGGAACGGGAGTCGGTAAGCCTTACGGCGAACTTTGACATGGGCAGAGCCGCATCACTGTCGGGATTGCTGTAAGAAAGACTGTATAAAACCCCGACACAGGCAAAAAGACAGACGATGAGCATAGGCAAAAAATTCTTTTTCATAGGTATGCCTCCGGAATATTTTATGATAAACCCGACGAAATGTCGGAGCAAAACACGCTTATACAGCATATTCCGAAGCTCAGCCGTCTATGCTTGCCGCCTGTCTGAATGTGAGCGGTGAAGATTTTTAGGCAATCCGATATTGTTTTATATACCGCAGATGTGGTAAAATAAAGGCAGCTGAAACAGAAAACAAAAAGCCGTACACGGCTGAAAGGAGGAACAGCAGGCTGAGCTTCAGTCTGCACGAGGAATGAAATACGCATATATTAACGGAGTTATACTTGACGGCTCGGAAAACATGCAGCCGCAGACAGGAAAGATTATTTTGACGGACGGAGAAAAGATAGAGGCGATACTGCCGCAGGAAGAGGCTGATTTGAAGGGCTGCGAAATCGTGGATTTGGCAGGCAGATACATAATGCCGGGTCTGGTTAATCTTCACCTGCATCTTCCGGCAACAGGCAAGCCGAAGAAAAAAGAATCGGATCCCGTTAAACTGGTTAAGCTCCTGACGAGCAACGAACTGTTCAAAAAAGTCGGCATCAAGATTTGCGAGGGAACGGCTAAGACCCAGCTTTTGAGCGGTGTTACAACCATCAGAACGGTGGGCGGCGTGGAAAACTTCGACTCGCTGATCAGAGATAAGATAGCTGCGGGCAAGGCGACAGGACCGAGAATTTTGGCATCGAACAAGGCGATTTCCGTAGAGGGCGGACATATGGCACATTCGCTCGCATTTGTTGCAAACAGTGCTGAAGAGGCAAAGCACTATGTTGATGTTATCGCAGAGGACAAGCCTGACTGGATCAAGCTTATGATTACAGGCGGAGTTTTGGACGCTAAGGTAAAGGGAGAGCCGGGCGAGCTTAAGATGCCGCCGGAATATGTGAAAGCAGCCTGCGATGAGGCACACAGACTCGGCTTTAAGGTTGCGGCACATGTGGAAAGTCCCGAGGGTGTTAAATGTGCACTCGAAAACGGCGTTGACTCCATCGAACACGGTGCTGAGCCGGACGACGAAATGATAGCACTTTTCAAGGAAAAGGGAGCCTGCCTCGTTGCGACGATTTCACCGGCACTTCCGTTTGCGAAGTTTGACCGTGAGATTACACACATTTCAGAGGTGGCACAGTATAACGGAACCATAGTATTTAACGGCATTTTGGACTGTGCCAAGGCATGTCTTGAAAACGGCATACCTGTAGGCTTGGGAACCGATACAGGCTGTCCGTACATCACACATTACGACATGTGGAGAGAGCTGAACTACTTCAGCAAATACTGCGGAGTTTCCAACGCCTTTGCACTTTATACGGCAACAAAACGCAACGCCGAGCTTGGCGGTGTAGGTGATATCACGGGCAGCATCGAAGCGGGCAAATCCGCGGACTTTGTGGTTACTGCGGCTAATCCGCTTGAGGATTTACAGGCACTCAGAAACATCGACATGGTTGTTTTCAGAGGAAAGATAACGGACAAGCCTACGGTCAAGAAAATGCCTGAGGTCGAAAAGGAGCTCGACAAATTCGTATAAAATCCGAAGCCGCCGAAACAGCGACCGCAGAAACAGCGGACTGCGGGACGGACGCAGGAAACGGAAAAAACAGAAAGCAACAGAAAAGAAAGCGAGGACTCACAGGAAAACATATGAGAGCAGCATTTCACACATTAGGCTGCAAGGTGAATCAGTATGAAACAGAGGCGATGAAGGAGCAGTTTGCCGCTGCGGGTTATGAGATAACGGACGAGGAAGCAGCTGCCGATGTGTATATCATAAACACCTGCACGGTCACCAATTTAGCAGACAGGAAATCAAGACAATACATCAGACGAATGAAAAAGCAGTGTCCCGAGGCGGTTGTTGCCGTTACGGGCTGCTATGCACAGGTGCGTCCCGAGGAGCTTGAGGCACTGCCGGAGGTGGATATCGTAGCGGGTACGGGCGAAAAGAACAATCTGCTCGCCTATGTCAGCGAATATATTGAAAATCACCGCAGACAAAAGCATATTTTGGACTATGCTTCGCTTACGGAATACCATGACAGGGGAATCATCACCTCCATGGATTCGAGAACCAGAGCGTATGTGAAAATACAGGAGGGCTGCAATCGCTTTTGTTCCTATTGTCTGATTCCTTTTGCCAGAGGACCGGTAAGAAGCCGTGACCCCGAAGAAATCTTGGAAGAGGTCAAAGCACTGCTTTCTCAAGGCTTTAAGGAAATCGTGCTTACGGGCATAAACACCGCACTTTACGCAGCGGAGGAAAGCTTTGCCTATCCTCTGACGGCAGAGGAAAAAGCGGAGGGCATACAGGGCATAGAGCTTATAATCAGGCGTATAAACATGCTGGACGGTGAGTTCCGAATCAGACTCAGCTCGCTTGAGCCGACGGTCGTGAATGCGGAATATGTGAAGAGGCTTTTGAAGTACGAAAAGCTTTGTCCGCATCTTCACCTTTCGATTCAGAGCGGCAGCAGCCGAGTTATAGAGGCGATGAACCGCAGCTACACTCGTGAGGAATATCTGGAGATAATCAAGGCACTGAAAAGCTTTGACCCGCATTACGGTGTGACGACGGACATCATATGCGGATTTCCGGGGGAAACGGAGGAGGACTTCGAGGACAGTCTTAAGATGGTTGAAGAGGCTGAATTTCTCAAAGTACATGCTTTCAGATTTTCCAAGCGTGAGGGCACTGCGGCATATAATATGAAAAATCAAGTGGACGGACAGACGAAAAATCTCAGAGTCAGCCGCCTTATCGAAAAGGCTGACGAGATTGCGGCGAAATTTTTCGAAGGCTCGGCAGGAGAAATCAGAACCGTGCTGTTCGAGCAGACTGAGCAGGAGGCGGGCGGTGCATTCGTGCCGCAGGACAAGTGCGGCAGCTCAGACACAGATGCGGCACGAATCCCGCAGCCGCAGTGCGGCTGCGGAGCCGCCGTCGGCACCTCGGCAGCCGACACCGCCGCAGAGCACGACAGCACCGCTGTCGTACTCTGCGGCTACACCGAAAACTACATCAAGGTCTATGCCGACGGCGACACCGCCCGCCTGAACACCTTCCAAAAGGTAAAACTAACAGAAAAATACAAAGACGGAATGAAAGGAGAAATAGTATAATGTCAGACTGCGTATTTTGTATGATAGCTAATCATGAAATTCCCTCGACTATAGTTTACGAGGACGAAAAAATCATAGCATTCAAGGATTTGGATCCGCAGGGTCCCGTACATGTGCTTGTGATACCTAAAAAGCATATCGAATGTCTTGATGCCGTTAAGCCGGAGGATCACGAGCTGATGGGACATATACTCTGCAAGATAGGTGAAATCGCAAAGAGCCAGGGACTTGAAAACGGCTACCGTGTAGTGAGCAACAACGGCGACGATGCATTCCAAACCGTAAAACACCTGCACTTCCATATCATAGGCGGAAAGGCTATGGGCTGGCCGCCATTCCCACCGGAAGCATAAGAGCACGCTGATTTCGTTATGCATTCTTTTGCTGTTTTTACTGACTGGATATATTTTACATGGCACCAAAAAACGAAAAAACGTCAGTCTAATGTACCATTTTTCGTAAAATTGGGATAATATGCAATTAAAATAAACACAAAAAAGGAAAAATAATCATATAAAAATAATAAATGTAAAGAAAATCTGTAAAAAATGTCACAAAAACAGACGACTCAGCATTTAACAAGGCAAAAATACCACAAAAGTGTACATAGACATAGCCTAAAATGAAAAAAGTGGTACCATGGAAAAAAATTCCTGTGCATGCAGCTGCTTAATATTAAAATTATGAAGCTCGATAAGCATGAAAAAAGCGTCTTCGAATGTCAAGCATTCAAAGACGCATTTTTATTACTGGGGTAACCCTATTTTTTCAGAAATTCTTCGACGAGCTTTTTAACCTGTCCGCCGTCGGCAACTCCCTTGACCTTAGCCATTACGGGACCCATGAGCTTACCCATGTTCTGCATTCCGCCTTCAATGCCCGCTTCGGCTGCAACCTGTGCAATCACCTCACGGAGCTTTTCGTCGGAAAGCTGTTCCGGCAGATATCTTTTCAAAACCTCAATTTCTGCTTTATAGGAATCGATTAAATCGGTTCTTCCGGCTTTTTCAAAATCAGCGAGGGCATCTTTTCTCATTTTTACCTGTTT
>CAZLTX010000078.1:0-5975 GCA_964562555.1 uncultured Oscillospiraceae bacterium | reverse complement strand
TGATAGTCATACCGTCTTGTACGCCGGCTACTGCTTCTTGAGCAGTTTTAATTTTATTAACCATATTGTTATTTTCCTTTCCGAGTCTGCATTTTCCGCTGTACTCAGCATCAGCAAATGCCCATACTTCCCAAAATGATTATTGCTATTACAGCAATAGTAGGAATAACTACCGTACACATACCTATATTAAGATAACACTGTTTATGCGTCATGCCTGTTGCCATCAGCAGTGTGATAACCGCACCGTTATGCGGCAGTGTGTCAAGACCTCCGCAAGCAACCGCAGCTACTCTGTGAAGTACTTCATAGCTTATTCCCTCAGCATCTGCAGCAGCCATAAACTGCTCGGCAAAGGTTGATAATGCAATGGAAAGTCCTCCCGATGCAGAACCTGTTACACCTGCCATCAATGAGGAAGCGATTGCTTCACCGATAAGCGGATTTGATGAAATTCCAAGTACGCCTGTAGCGATTATTGCATAAGCCGGAAGTGTTTTGATTACATTTCCGTAACCCACTTCAGATGCTGTGTTCATGATAGCGAGCAGTGAGCTGTTTGCACCTGCCTTGAGTGCTTCAACCGGACCGTTTTCAAATCTGTGATAGTTGAATACAACTACGAGTATGATACCTACTACCAGACCGATAACCAATGCCCATGTTCCGCCTACCGCACTGTAGCTTGTTCCGTATTCACTTTCCAAATATGCGGAATCCATGGAAGGAAGTATCCACTTTGTGCATATGAAGTTTACTACGATAACCATAATGATAGGAATTATGGAAGTCGAGAAACGAGGCAGCTTTGAAACATCAATATTTGTCAGATTTTCATTCGGATGATCTCCGTAGCCTTCGCCTGCCGCTTTAGCTTTTTTAAGTCTTGTAGTCAGCCAGAACATACCGCCGAACAGCATTACGCAGGAAGCAACAATACCGAGAATCGGAGCTGCGAAGGAGTCTGTACCGAAGTATGCCATAGGGATTGTGTTCTGAATCTGTGGGGTTCCCGGAACCGCTGTCATGGTGAATGTAAATGCACCGAGTGCGATTGCAGGAGGAAGCAGTCTCTTAGGAATATTGGATTCTCTGAACAGAGCAGCACCGATCGGATAAATTGCGAATGCCGCTACGAACAGGGATACGCCGCCGTAAGTTATAACCGCACAGGAGAGTACAACCGCCCAAATTTCCTTGCCTTTACCGATTTTTTCAACTATAAACTCTGCGATGGCCTTTGCACTTCCGGAAAGATCCATAACCTTTCCGAATACCGCACCGAGCAGGAATATCGGGAAGTTTGTCTTTACATACGCTGCCAGGTTAGGCATGAAGGTTTCCGTATAAGTAGCCATCAGATGGAACTCGCCGCCGTCGAATATCACGAATACCGACGCAATCAGTGCGAGTACCGGTGCGATCAGAATAACCGACCAACCCTTGTAAGCTAAATAAATCAGCAATACTAAGGAAATAATTACACCTAATACACCAATCATATTTTTCTCCTATTCTTTCTTAATTTTGAAATTTAACTTTTATCACTTATATACAACAATACAACTTTACTTTTGATTTTTTATTTTGCTTTTATATTTTCATATACAACTTTATAATTGCTAGGCCGATATTCTCATCAGCCTGCTGTCCAGCCACCGTCAATCGTCAACGCAGAGCCGGTAATATTGTTTGCGGAATCCGAGCAAAGGAATTTAACCACATCTGCTACGGTTTCAGGTTCGAGCAAGGTCTTTACCGCTGCTTTCTGAAGCATAATCTTGCTGACTACCTCGTCCTTACTGATTCCATGGTTCTGTGCCTGTGCCTCTATCTGGTTGTCTACCAAAGGCGTTCTTACATATGCCGGGCAAATCGAGTTAACCGTGATACCGTACTGTCCGCCCTCAAGACCTGCCACTTTGGTAAATCCGGTCAATCCGTGCTTTGCGGATACATACGCCGATTTGAATTCCGATGCTACCAAGCCGTGAATCGAGTTCAAGTTGATAACTCGTCCCCAACCCTGCTCCTTCATTGAAGGCCATGTGTACTTGGTAAGCAGGAACGGTGCCGTGAGCATCAATGAAATCATGAAATCCCAACGATCCTCAGGGAAGTCCTCTATAGCTGCGACATTCTGAATGCCTGCTACATTTACAAGAATATCTGTCTTTCCGTATTTCTCTAATGCGTAATCTACCAACGCACGGCAGCTTTCTCTCTTGCTGAGATCAGCAGCGAAGCAATCTCCGCCAACCTTGTCTGCGGCTTCACTGAGCAGTGCCTCGTTGACATCAGCCATAACTACCTTTGCACCCTCTTTGACAAGCATCTCAGCTGTGGCATATCCGATACCGCTGGCAGCTCCTGTTACAATTGCAACTTTTCCTTTAAGCATATTTCTCCTCCTTTTTCGTTTTATTTAATGCAGAAAGTTAAAATCTTTGTTAAAAAATCTTTACGCCACACTATAGAGCAATTTTCGTGCCATTTTTGTATACATCAAAAAAAGCGTTGAAATTTCAACGCTTTTAAGTATCAAGTTTTTTATTAAACCATTTTTTTGTTATTATTATGACAAATTCACACTGAAAATGTCAGCTGATACGAACGTTTTCTTTTTTTACGCTCAAAAGTGTACGGTTTTGCTGACATTTCTTGCTTTTTTACTTTTTTTCGACAGCATTTCCGTACAAAACAGGCTTATCAGTCCTCCTGTTTGTTCTGAACTTCACAAAGCCCATACTTAACCATTTTCTCGTACAGCGTCGTTCTGCTGATTCCGAGCTGCTGTGCTGCCTTGGTCTTTCTGTTCTTGCACTGTCTTAAAGCATTTTTTATTCCCTCAAGCTCAGCACTCTCTATAATCTCTTTCAGGTTACGCATATCTGCGGCGACCTCCATGCCGGTAATCCGAGACGGCAGATGGCTCGGCTCGATTTTTTTATCCGTACCTATGAAGTTGATAGCTCTTTCCAATACATTTTCCAGTTCTCTGACATTTCCCGGCCAATCGTAATTTTTCAAAAGCTGCATTGCCTGTGGCGAAACCGTTATTGCACCTAAGCTCTCCCTCTGCGAAATCTTTGATAAAAGGCTGTTTATAAGCAAAACCAAATCGTCTTTTCTTTCTCTCAAAGCCGGAATATTAAGCGTAACCACGTTAAGACGATAATAAAGATCCGAGCGGAACTGCCCCTCCTTTATCATTTCTTCGAGGCTCTTGTTTGTGGCTGCCACAACACGGACATTTATAGGTTCACGGACATTGGAGCCCACCTTCTGAATTTCCTTGTCCTGCAAAACCCTCAAAAGCTTTACCTGCATAGGCAGAGGCAAATCTCCGACCTCATCGAGGAATATCGTACCTCCGTGTGCTGCCTGGAAAAGTCCCATCTTGCCGCCTTTCTTCGCACCTGTAAATGCTCCCTCTTCGTAGCCGAAAAGCTCTGACTCTATTAGCTGCTCCGGAATCGTACCGCAGTTGACACAGATAAAGGGTTCTTTTTTTCTCATACTTGCGGAATGAATGCTGTGAGCGAAAAGCTCCTTACCGGTTCCGCTTTCCCCCAAAATCAATACGCTTGAATTAGTCTTTGCGACTTTCTTTACCGACTCCTTCAGCTCCTTCATTATTTCACATTCACCGATTATATCTTCAACCATATACTTGGCTGTATTTATCTTTCCGAAGGTTTTTCGGTACATGTTCAATTCCATCTCAATCGAGCTGAGCTTGTCTCGCAGATTTTCCAAATCCCTTGCATTGCGAAACAGCACACGCCCAAAGGCACCTATAACCTCTCCGTCCTTAAAAATCGGAATCCTTGTGGCAATCATCTTCTCTCCGTTGATGTCCTGGAACTGTCCCAGCTCAGCCACACCCGTCTTGGTTACTACATCCATTCGTGTGTTTTCAATAACCTCACTGACATGTCGTCCTATTACATTTTTCGGCTCTATACCGAGAAACTCGGCATATGCCTTGGACAAAGCTTCTATGTATCCTTCCTTATTGACGACAATCAGCCTCTCATCGACAGCAGACATCATGGCATCCAACACAATTTTTGCATCAATCTTTTGTACCTTTCCCGCCTTATACATATAGTTCCTCTTTCATGTTTCATAAGCAAGTTTTGTTCTGCCAATCACTCAAATACTTTTTCTAATTCTAACATATTTTACTATCGTTTGTCGATATTTTTTTATCAATATGCTTCACTCTTTCCGTTCGGCTTTAATTTCAGCTTTTTTTCTGCTCGGCGGGGCATGTCAACATCAGGGTTTACAGCGAAAAAGAGTGCATGTCAAAATAAAAGCTTACACGCACTCTTTTACGCCGTATGGACTCTTTATTTGAAATTTTGAAGTAAAATGAAGGATTTAACCGTATATTTTATCAAGCTGGATTTTCAAAGCTTAATAGTCTTAAGCCTCTTCCATCGCTTTAAGATTCTCATCAAACAGCAGCCTGCATCCCGTTGCTGCCTGTATATCCTCTCTGCTGTAATCCGGATGCAGCTCCTTTACCACTATTCCGTCTGCGGTAACTTCCATTACACCCATCTCGGTGATTATCTTGGTTACACATCTTTCTGCCGTAAGCGGAAGTGTGCATTTTTCCAAAATCTTAGGTGCTCCTTTTTGAGTGTGCAGCATGGTGATGATAACCTCCGGGCAGCCCGTGCACAAATCCATCGCACCTCCCATGCCTGCAACCTTCTTGCCGGGTACGATCCAGTTTGCAAGATCTCCGTTTTCGGCAACCTCCATAGCACCGAGTACGGTAGCCTGAACATGTCCTCCTCTTACCAAGCCAAAGCTCTTGGAGGAATCAAAATACGCTACATGCGGTACCGTATCAACATATGCACCGCCCGAATTTACCACATCGACATCTTCCTTTCCGGGCTCGGCCATAGAATGCAGTCCCGCGAAGCCGTTCTCGGAATGCAGCGTTACCGTAACACCTTTCGGCAGGTAGTTTGCAACCTGTGTAGGCAGTCCGATTCCCAAATTGATAAATTCTCCATCCTTAAATTCCTTTGCACATCTTCTTGCAATTCTCTCTTTTAAATCTGCCATTTCGGTTCTCCTTTCACGATGCCTTCCACAACTACGCCCGGCACCTCAAAGATGTCCGGATCCACCTCAGCTATATCCACTACCTCTTCCGCGGCAATTATTACATGGTCTGCCGCTCCTGCCATAACATAATTAAAGTTCTTGGTCGACTTATAGCATTTGAAATTACCGTATGTATCGCAAATAGATGCTCTGCAAAATGCATAGTCTGCTCTCAGCGGTCTTTCCAAAAGATATTTCTTTCCGTCAAGCTCTATAATCGGCTTTTTCCTGCCGAGTTCATCAAGCTCATCCTGCACCGGAGTTCCTACTCCCGTAGCTGTCAGCACTCCGCCGAGTCCGTAATTGCCTGCTCTTATTTTCTCTGCAAAGGTTCCCTGCGGTACAAGTGTACACTTAAGTGTTCCTGCAATAACACCCTCACCTATCAGAGGATTCATACCTACATGCGTGGCTATAATGTGGTCAATCATACCTTTTTCCAAGAGCTTTCCCACACCTCTTGCCGTTTTTGCACCGTAGGTGCCGACAGGTAAGCCTCCGTCATTTGCTATAACGGTTAAGTGCTTTACTCCCTTTCTTACCAACGCATCCATAAGTATCTCCGGTGAACCGGTTGCCATGAAACCGCCTATCATTATGGTCATACCGTCTTTCACTCCTGCAACTGCTTCATCAGCCGTCATAAATTTATTGATCATAGCTACATTTCCTTTCCTTTGTGATTTCCTCCGATACAGAGAGCTGTAAGCTTTTTATTTATATCTATTATCTATTCATTAAAGCAACTTTCATGCCAAGCCTGCCTGCAAGAAAAAAAGTGTTGAAATTTCAACACTTTAAGCTGTTCATTCTTCGCGTTGCAAAGCAAAACGTACATTTCG
>CAZLTX010000077.1:0-5997 GCA_964562555.1 uncultured Oscillospiraceae bacterium | reverse complement strand
TGTCGGTGTATCTGCCATTGCCACCGTCGGCATCATCGTCAGTGCCACGCAGAGTGCAAGCAGGATAGTTAAAATTCTTCTTTTCATTTGCTTTCCCTCCCTTAAAAGCTCTCGGCTTTATCATTCGATTGTGTTTCTTAATGAAATTTTACTACAAATGCCTGCGAATTACAATACCATTTTGCTTTATTATGATAAATTTTTCATGGGCGATAACACAAAAGCGACCCCGATTGGGGTCGCTCGTATATCCGTAATTTTCGATTGGTTGGAGCAGAGCCCCAACCCTACAATGGTAACGGGTGCCGCCTCGATACCTGTGTAGATGCGGGGCTCTGCTCCGCATGTTCGAGATTTCTCGATTCAAAGGGCTCTTTTAATATTTCGTTAAAGTCTTTTTGCATAATAAACTCTTCTCCACAGCTTTTATTCATAGATTTATCCACATATTGTGGATAACTTTCGAAATTTTATAGGATATTTTTCATTTCTCTCTTGCCTATAAAAGCGTTTTTATATAAAATAGATGTTAACAGCATAGGGATGTATTAAATCCGCTATGCTTCAATCGAAAGAAAGAAGAAAGCTTATACTGATGGAAAATTACGAAAAAATATGGGCCGCAGCACTTGATATAATCAAGGAAAATACAACTGAAATCAGCTTTAATACCTGGTTTAAGGAGCCGCTGAGCATAAATAAAATAGATTACGAAATTAAAATCGTATATCTTCAGGTCAATTCTGCGAGAGGAAATGATTTTATCATAAGCGTACTTAAAAATCGTTATATATCTTATTTGCAGATGGCTTTCAAAAATGTTTTGGAGGACGAGTACAGAGTTGTGCTTAAATCCTCTGATGAATATGAAAAAGCTGTGGATAAGTCCGATACGGCAGCTAAAGCAAAACCGAGCAAAAAGACCTTGGACAAGCAAAAATTGTTTAATCCAAAGTTTAATTTCGAGAATTTCGTCGTGGGAAGCAGCAACAAGCTCGCACACGCAGCGGCATTGGCTGTCGCCGAATCTCCGTCGGAAACCTATAACCCTCTTTTTATATACGGCGGTTCGGGTCTTGGCAAAACTCACTTGATGCACGCTATCGGAATCTACCTACTTGAGCATAATCCTTCGCTGAACGTTCTTTATGTTTCATCGGAGATGTTCACAAACGAGCTTATCAAGGCTATCGCTCTTCAAAAAATGAACGAATTTAAGCTCAAATACCGCAAGGTCGATGTGCTTTTGGTGGACGATATTCAGTTTTTGGAGGGTAAGGAGAACACACAAGAGGAATTTTTCCATACATTTAATACGCTTTACGATTTGAATAAGCAAATTATCATTTCGGGTGACAGAGCACCTAACAAGCTGACTAACCTCGACGAAAGACTTCGTTCAAGGTTCCAGTGGAATTTGCTCGCAGATATTCAGCCGCCGGATTATGAAACAAGAGTGGCTATTTTGATGAAAAAGGCTGAAAATCTGAACATCGAAATCGACGATGATACATATGAGGTCGTATGCCTCATTGCCGAAAAAATCAAGGATAATATCAGAGAGCTTGAGGGTGCGTTTACCAGAAGTGTTTCTTTCTCGCAGCTTTTGAACGAAAGACTCGACAAGAATTTCGTCAAGCGTATATTAAAGGATATTATGAACAGCGGTGAAATAACAATCACACCGGAAAAAATCAAAAAAATAGTTTGCAAGCAGTACGGTATCAAGCTTTCGGAAATAGAGTCCTCTAAAAAGACTAACAATATAGCATTTCCAAGGCAGGTTGCAATGTATCTGATGCGTGATATGACTGAGCTTTCGCTCCCGAAAATCGGTGAATACTTCGGCGGCAGACATTATACGACAGTCATGTATGCTTGTGACAAGATAGAGGACGAGAGGAAAACGGATCCTTCGCTGGATTCCCTGCTCGAGAATCTAAAAGAAAAGATTAAAGAATAGGGCAATAAACATGAGTGTTGATAAAAAAGGATAAATTATAAAACTTATCCTAAGAAAACAAACAACAATTTTCCAAGCAAAATAAACGCTCATAAGAGTTATCCACATAATCCACAGCCCCTACTACTACTATTACTACAAAAATATAAATTATATAATAATAAATCTCGGGAGGTTTTTTATGAAATTTTCTTGCAGTCAGCAAAATTTGACCAAAGCATTAAACGTTGTTTCCAAGGCGGTAACATCGAGAACCACAATTCCTATTCTCAAAGGAATATTACTTAAGGTCAGCGACGAGGGTATTCTCACCATGGGTGCCTCCGATTTAGATTTGAGCATCGAAAAGAGCTTCGAGGTAGATGCATATGAGCCGGGAGAAATCGTAGTTCAGGCAAAGCTTTTCTCGGATATCGTGCGTAAGCTGCCGAGCAGCGAGGTCAGCATAGAACAGAACAACGAAAATGTAATAATCAGATGTGCAAGCTCGGAATTTAATATCATAGGTATGCCGTCTGACGAATTTCCTAATATAAATATAGAAGTGGACGCTAAAGAAAAAATAGCTTTTGATAAGGAAACTCTCAAGGAAATGGTCAGAAAAACTTCTTTTGCTGCAAGTATAGATGAAGCAAGGGGCGTTATAACAGGCGTTCTTATCGAGATGAAGGAAAAGGCTTTGAATATGGTGGCTCTCGACGGTTTCAGAATGGCAGTCGCAAGAGAAAGCATAATCAACGCCAAGGAGCAGAATATAATAATTCCCGCAAAAAATTTGAACGAGATAAGCAAGATAATTTCCGAAAATGATAACGGCGGCGAAGATGTCGATCTTTACATAAACGACAAGCGTGCTATTTTCATCATAGATGATACTAAGGTTGTTTTAAGACTTCTTGAGGGTGAGTTCATAGATTATAATATGATTTTACCTAAGGAAAGCAAATGCAGAGTTGTCGTAAACAAGGCGGACATTTTGGAAAGCATAGAAAGAGCCTCACTGCTCGCAAAGGTCGGAAAAAATAATCTCATAAAGTTAGATATACAGGGAAATAATATAGAAATTACATCTAAATCCGAGGAAGGCAATGTCAAGGAGGAGCTTACTGTTTCAAAGGAGGGCGATGACCTTACCATAGGTTTCAACTCTAAATATATGATAGATGCTCTCAAGGCAATAGAGGACGAGGTAATCGAAATGACCTTCAATGCGAGGATAAATCCTTTCCTCTTAAAGCCTATACAGGGCAATGCTTACGAGTATTTAGTAATGCCTGTAAGAATAACAGATAACTAAGATGTATATAAAAAATATTGAACTGAAAAACTTCCGAAATTATGATGAGCTAAAGCTCGACTTCGATAAAAATGTCAATCTCATACTCGGAATGAATGCACAGGGAAAGACAAATCTGATAGAGGCTGTGTATGTAAGCTCGATCGGACGCTCTTTTCGTACAAGCAGAGATTCCGATTTGATAGGCTTTGATAAGGAGCAGGCAAGGGTTTTGGTCGAAACCGTGCGTGACGAGGACGAGGGCTCTGTTGAGATATTGTTTCGCAGAGATCAGAAAAAATTCGCAAAGGTAAACGGCATTAAGATAAACAAAAGCTCAGAGCTATTAAAAAATGTATATATAGTAATTTTTTCACCGGAAGACTTAAAAATAGTAAAGGACGAGCCGGAGAAGAGAAGAAAATTCATAGACAGAGAGCTTTGTCAGATAAAGCCTGCGTATTATGACGCACTTTCGAATTATAAAAAAATTCTTAATCAACGCAACGCTTATCTCAAGGAATTCGAGATAAATCCCTCGATAGTAGACATATGGGATATTCAGCTTGCCGCCTGCGGTGCCTCAATCATACAGTACAGGAATGAATTCGTAAAGAAAATTTCCGACATAGGCTGTGAAATTCACTCCGGCATTACCAACGGCAGAGAAAAGCTTACGATAAAATATGCTCCGAACATAAAGCTGTGCGAAGATAAAAAAACACAAGAAGAGCTTTTCTATGATATTCTGAAAAGCAGTTACGAAAACGATCTCCGTCAGCGAAGCACGACCAAGGGTCCGCATAAGGACGACATAGAATTTTTTATCGACGGCATCAATGTAAGAAGTTTCGGCTCGCAGGGTCAGCAAAGAACTGCGGCACTTTCGCTCAAGCTTGCGGAAATAAGCATAATAAGAGAGGAAAGCGGAGAAGCTCCGATACTTCTTTTGGACGATGTTATGAGCGAGCTTGACATACAGAGACAGGAATACCTCGTAAAAACTCTTTCGCAGGTGCAGCTTTTCATAACTACCACCGAAATACCGGATATTTTGAAGGAAAAATTTCCTCATGCGAGGACATATTACGTAGAAAACGGAAGTATCAGAGAAATGCCGTAATTTAGCTGTTTTGCTTGGTGTTTGTCGAGATATATCGAACGTAGAATTTATATTTTAATCAATGAAAAACGGATTTTTAACGAGTTTTGTGAAATTTTAGTAATAAATTTCAATACGTTATTAAAATCCGCTTTTTTTGTTGATGTTTGACCCGTGTCGTGATATAATGTACAGTGTATGCGTATAAGAAAAATGCAAGAGAAAAGGGAGATAAGATGAGTTTAGAAGAAAAGACAAAAGGGCAGTATGATGCGGCCCAAATACAAGTTTTGGAAGGACTCGAAGCTGTAAGAAAAAGACCCGGAATGTACATCGGAAGTACAGGTCCAAAGGGACTTCATCATTTGGTTTACGAAATCGTGGACAACAGTATAGATGAGGCACTCGCAGGATACTGTAAAACAATACATGTCACCATTCAAAAGGACAATTCCGTTATGGTAGAGGACGACGGAAGAGGTATGCCTGTAGACAAGCATCCTAAAATGGGAATTCCGGCTGTCGAGGTTATTCATACCGTACTGCATGCAGGCGGTAAATTCGGCGGCGGAGGATATAAGGTTTCAGGCGGTCTTCACGGTGTAGGTGCATCGGTAGTAAATGCACTTTCTACCCATATGGAGGTTGAAATAAAGAGAAACGGTAATATATACAGACAGTGCTATGAAAAAGGCAAAACCGTAAGCAAGTTAGAAATCGTAGGTGAATCCAAAAAGACAGGTTCAAAGACAACCTTTTGGCCGGATCCCGAAATTTTCGAAAGTACGGTTTTCGATTTTGATGTGCTCGAACACAGACTCAGAGAAATGGCTTTCCTGAATAAGGGAATCAAGATAGTGTTTAAGGACGAAAGAGATGGTCAAAAGAGAAGCGAAACTTATCATTACGAGGGCGGCATCAAGGAATTCGTCGCTTTCTTAAACAAAAATAAGGACGCACTGCATCAAGATGTAATCTATTTCGAAATAATCAAGGATACCTGCGAGGTTGAGGTGGCAATGCAGTACACCGACAGCTACAGCGAGCTTATTCTCGGTTATGCGAACAACATAAATACTACCGACGGCGGTACACACATCGTCGGATTTAAGAGTGCTCTTACCAGAATCTTTAACGATTACGGTAAGAAGTCAAAGATATTAAAGGAAAACGATGTCTTAAGCGGCGAAGATGTAAGAGAGGGTCTTACAGCTATCGTATCCGTTAAGCTTGCCGAGCCTCAATTCGAGGGTCAGACCAAGGCAAAGCTCGGAAACTCTGAAATCAGAGGCTTCGTGGAAACATCGACAAACGAAAATCTTACTGCCTTCTTAGAGGAAAATCCCGCTCAGGCTAAGATAATCATCGAAAAATGTATCAAGGCCGCAAGAGCGAGAGAGGCTGCAAGAAAGGCAAGAGATTTAACAAGAAGAAAGGGTGCCCTCGAAAGCTTCTCACTTCCGGGTAAGCTCGCAGACTGCTCTGAAAAAGATCCTGCTCTTTCGGAAATTTTCCTGGTCGAGGGTGATTCCGCAGGCGGCTCCGCAAAAGACGGAAGAGACAGAAAACGTCAAGCTATTTTACCGCTCAGAGGTAAGATTTTGAATGTCGAAAAGGCAAGACTTGACCGTATTTTGAGCTCGGAGGAAATCAAGA
>CAZLTX010000076.1:0-6075 GCA_964562555.1 uncultured Oscillospiraceae bacterium | reverse complement strand
AACGGACTTTTGGGCGGAGAAATCAGCCTGCTTAATATTGCACTTCCGATAGGCATCTCGTTTTATACCTTCCAGACCATGTCATATATCATAGATGTGTATTGGGGTAAGGTTCCGGCACAGCGAGATTTCATTGCCTTTGCGGCTTATGTTACGCTCTTTCCGCAGCTTATCGCAGGCCCGATTGTGCGTTATTCTGACGTGGCAGTCATGCTGGTCGGACGCAAAACGAATATCGACCAAATTGCGGAGGGAATACGCCGTTTCATCATAGGCTTCGGAAAAAAGGTTTTGCTCGCAAATCAGGTTTATGTCATCTGGAAAGAGATTATTGCCATGGATATGGAGAACATGAGCATGGCAACCGCATGGCTTGGGGCTGTCGCTTTTACCTTCCAAATATATTTTGACTTTTCGGGATATTCGGATATGGCGATAGGACTCGGCAAAATCCTCGGCTTTGATTATTTGGAAAACTTCAATTATCCGTACATTTCACGCAGCATTACGGAATTTTGGAGACGCTGGCATATGTCACTCAGCTCATGGTTTAAGGAATATGTGTATGTACCGCTTGGCGGAAACCGAAAAGGCTTGCCGCGGCAGATTTTGAACATTGCCATCGTATGGGCATTGACAGGCCTTTGGCACGGTGCAAGCTGGAACTTCGTAGCATGGGGCGTGTATTTCGGCGTGATTTTGATACTCGAAAAATTGTTCCTGCTGCGTGTACTGCAAAAATGCCCTGTCGTAATCGGACATATTTACAGCTTGCTTTTGATAGTACTCGGCTGGGTTATTTTCGCATTGACCGATTTTTCGCAGATGACGGCGTATATAGCAAACATGTTCGGTGGGGCAGCATCTTTGACAGATGGGGACTTCAGATACCTTGCAGGGAGCAGAATATGGCTGCTGCTTTTCTGTGTCATAGGTTCAACACCGTTAATTAAGCTGATCTGCGGTAAATTTGCAGAGCTGCTCGGCAGCTTCAAGAGGGCAGATTGGATTTTGGGAGTTTTGGAATCCGCAGTTTTAATGGGCATTTTCGCACTTTCGATTGCGTTTTTGGTGAGCGGATCGTACAATCCGTTCATGTATTTCAGGTTTTAGAGGGGGTGCATGAAAAATGAGAAAAAGAAGCGTGACTTTAATTATAACATCGGTTCTGTTTATTGCGTTTTTGTGCATCGGGACAATCGTAACACCGGATGTGGGATTTTCGGAAAACGAAAATCGCTATTTGCAGGCAGCACCTAAGCTGACGCTTGCCAATGTGCTGAGCGGCAGGTTTGAGTCGCAGGCAGAGGACTATCTGAACGATCAGATTATCGGCAGAAACCTTTGGGTCAAGGGAATGGCAAGTGTATCCGCAGGGCTCGGTATAGGCGATGTAAACGGTGTATATCTGTGTACGGGCGGCAGAGTGGTTAAGCGTATTACGGAGGCGGATTTTGATTGGGAGCGATATCGTAAGAATCTGAAACAGGTGGCTGCCCTGAAAGAAAGCTGCGAGGAAAACGGAGGGGAGCTGTATATGATGGCAGTTCCGACCGCTGCATATGTCTATAAGGAGGATCTGCCGAGCAATGCTATGTGTTTTGACGAGGACAGAGCTTTTGCAGAGGCTGAGGCAGCTCTGGGAAACAGTCTGATTGACCTCAGGGCTGCGATGCTTGATGCAATTTCAGACGGCAGTGTCGAAATGAGTGCGGACGGAGGAGTTTTTTTCCGTACAGACCATCACTGGAGCGGCTACGGTGCATATTTGGGTTACAGAGGATTTTTTGAGGCGTGCGGGCATGATCAGGAACTATTTGCTGTGCCGAGCTATGAGGAGTGCAGTCCTGTCGTTCTTTCGAACGATTTTTACGGAACGCTGTATTCCAAGGTACTGCTGTCCACGCTGAAAAAGGACAGTGTGGAAACACCGCAGGCGGCACTTGAGGCAAAGTACGAGGTAAAATTCAACGGAGAAAGCTATGCCTCACTGTATTTTGACGAATACCTTGAAAAAAAGGATAATTATGCGGTATTCTTCGGCGGTAACTACGATAAGGTGGATATCGAAACAGGAAACGGTAAGGGCAGCCTTTTGATTCTCAAGGATTCCTTTGCAAATTCATTCGTACCGTATCTGCTCGGAGATTATGACAAAATCACGATGATAGACAGCCGCTACTACCGTGGCAGCGTAGAAGAACTTGCAAACGATTATGACCGGGTACTGGTACTCTACGGCATAGATAATTTTGCGGGAGAAAAGCTCAAGCTCGATTCCGCAGGATTGAAATAGTGCAGAAAATCAGCGGTCACTGCCGAGCAAATTCCTCGAATGCCTTGACATAAGGCAGCAGAAACTCAGAATGCTTTCTTCCTTTTTTTACGGTGATGGATATAGTCCATTGAAGTTCCCCCGGAGCAAGCGGTATAATGGAAATTTCATTCTGCGGAAGATAGTCGCAGTAAAAAGCAGGACAGATTCCGATTCCTTCATTTTCAACGCAGAGTGAATACATATGCAGGGCATCAGCTACATGATAAGGAATGTGTGGCTTGATGCCTTTTTTGCTGCATTGAAGAAGAAAATGATGATAAATATTGTAGTTTGAAGAGAACGAAATAATGTTCTCTTCGGCAATATCTTCCAAAGAAAGGCTTTCCATTTGGCTGAGTGGGTTTTCCTTGTGTACCAGTGCCATGACAGGAAATGTTTTCAGTGGAAATACTTCGAAAAGCGAAGTATCTACAGGTGAGGAGATGTGCGAAAGGTCTGCCTTTTCCGCAAGAAGATTTTCCATCGCAGTTTTTTCGTCCAATTCGTGATAAATAAAACGGAGATTAGGGAAGAGTTCTTTTTCTACCTTATACTGTGTGCCGTGTGGGAAATAATCGAGAATCATGCGGTAAGAATCGACTACGATTGTATTTTCGCCTAATTCTCGCAGATATGAGAGCTTGTCTGTCATGGAATGATAGAGTTCGATGATTTCATCGGTTTGACCTATGATTGCGTCTGCAAAAGCTGTTGGAATGACACCTTTGGAGGTGCGTACAAAAAGAGTTACATCGAGTTCCTCTTCAAGCCCCCGAATCGAACGACTTAAACCCTGCTGAGTGATATAAAGACTTTCGGCTGCACGGGTGAGATTTTGATATTTGTAAATCGCTTGAAAATGCAAAAGCTGTGTCATGTTCATAGGAGAAAACCTCTCATTCCTGCTAAGTATTCGCTAAGATAATATAATATATCATAGCATAACACAGAATAAAAATGCAATAACGAAATAAATTTCCACAACTCTTTGTTGTAGAAACGCATTTTTGGTTGATTCCAAAATAAACGGAGGCAGATTATAATAAAGAAAGTAAGCATGCTGAAAGTTTAGATTTTACGAAAGGAGTAAAAGGTTTTACTTGCGTGATAAAAATGAATCAAACAACTTATACAATTGATAATGCACCGGTAAACAGCTTCCACAAGAGAGTTGTGGCATTTACCATGGGCGGATCGTTTATTGACGGTTATATTCTCGGTATTATAGAGGTTGCACTTTTATATATTATTCCGGCTATGGATATGAGTGCATCTTGGCAGGGCTTAATCGGAAGTTCTCCACTGATCGGTGTTTTCATCGGCAGTCTGCTTTTCGGAAAATTATCGGATACTTATGGCAGACAGAATATTTATAAATACAACTTCGTAGTATTGGTAGTGGCATCTGTTCTTCAGTTCTTTGTCAACACGGCAATGCCGCTGTTTATTCTCAGATTGATTCTCGGTATAGTTATAGGTGCGGAATATGCGATAGGACCTGCAATTATTACCGAATTTGTTCCAAGCAGACTGCGTGGCATGACCTTAGCTACACTTAATGTTGCATGGACAGTTGGTTATGTTGGTTCTGTAGTTATAGGTTATGCGATGGAAGGCATGGGAGATGACTGCTGGAGATGGATGCTTGCAAGCAGTGCTGTATTTGGTGTCATCATACTGATTATCAGAATTGGTATGCCGGAATCGCCGCGTTGGTTGGTTTTACACGGCAGAACAGAAGAAGCCATTGCTGTTGTAAAGAAGTTTATAGGTGAAAATGTTACTATTGATAATCTCCTTGAAAAGCAAGAAGAACAGCAGCATGATCTCGGATATAAGCATCTTTTCATAGACGGTATGTGGAAGAAGACCATGTTCTGTGCAATTATTTGGCTTGCAGGTGTAATTCCGCTGTTTGGACTGTTTACATTCCTGCCAAGTGTACTGAATACTTTAGGAATTGAAGATGAAAGTACGGGCGTTATGTTAGTTAATTTAGCACAGCTTTTGGGTGCTGTAGTGGCGGTGTTCATTATTGACCGTTTTTCCAGAAAAAAATTATGTATGTGGTGCTTCGTTATTTCAGGACTGCCGTTGTTCGTGCTTGGGCTGTGGTCATCTGCAAGCGGCGTACTGGTTGTGCTGATGTTCGGAATCTATATTTTCTTTGGCGTGATTGCAGGATCTTTATCAGGATTTGTATATCCAAGTGAAGTATTCCCTACAGAAATCCGTTCTTCGGGTATAGGCTTTTGTTCGGCAGTCAGCAGAATCGGTTCTGCATCAGGAACTTTCCTGGTACCGGTTTTGACAGAATCAGCAGGAATCGGTGCTGTTTTGGTAGGCATGGGTGTATTCCAACTTATTGCAGTTGTTGTCACAATCATATGGGGTCCTGAGACAAGAAATGTTGCGGTAGAATAGGAGAAAAGGGGAAGTTTGAAAATGATTACGAGAGAACAGATTACGGAAAAAGTGGAGCAATCCAGAGAGGAAGCCTTGGAATTTCTTCAAAAGTCTTTGCGTACACCGAGTGTAACAGGCGATGAACTGGAAATGGCAAAGCTTGTTACCGAGTGGATTGAAAAGAGCGGTTTGGAAACCAAATGGTATGAGAAACAGAAGGACAGACCGAATGTTGTTGCGGAATGGGTTGGAAATGCAGAAGGAAGACAATTCGTTCTGAACGGACACATGGATGTATTCCCGCCGGTTGAAGGAAAGCCGGGATTATATGGTCCTTGGTCCGGCAAGGTGGTTGGAGAATATATTTACGGACGAGGCTCTGTGGATATGAAATCAGGTCTTTGTGCTGCAATCATGGCTGTTAAGTATTTGAGAGAATTAGGTTATGAGCCGAACGGTCGTGTGCTGCTGACCTGTGTGAGCGATGAAGAAGACTGCGGCATCAACGGAACGAAGTTCTTGATTGAAGAAGGCATTATCAAAGGTGAGCCGGGTGACCTAGGAGTATGTATGGAGCCTACGAGAGGAAAGGTTCTCGTGCAGCACTGCGGCGGGGCAACGATTCGCATAAGCTATGAGTCCGAGTCGGGTCACACATCTATGCCGCATACCTCGGTAGATGCACTTACGAAATCGATTCATGCGATTCATAAGTTGTATGAGTTAGCAGATAAGGTAAAGCAAAACTACAACGAAGAGATGGGTGTATGGTCATTATTGTCGATTACTATGATGAATTCCGGAAATACCTCAAACATGTATCCGTCAAAGTCTTCGTTCATCATAGATCGCCGTTTACTCCCGGGCGAAAAGCTGGCAGATGCACATGCGGAGATTAAGTCAGTATTGGATGCTTTGAAGTCAGAAAATCCTCTTTATGATTATGGATATGAGATTTTAGGTGAGTATCCGGCACTGATGGTAGATGAAGATGATGAAATCGTTAAGATTGCTTTAGATGCATACCACGATATTACCGGACAGGAAACTGCTTTATATAAGAGGGGCGGAGGTTCCGATGCATCAGATATAGTGGAAAGTGCACACATTCCTATGCCGAACTTCGGTGCGGGAAACGATGTGGAAGAATCCACACATGAAAATGAAAAGCTTCTGCTTGAAGATTATTATACCTTTATTAAAATTTACATGATGATGATAGTAAAGGCATTTGAAGAGTAAAATCATATAGAAAACAGAAGTTTTTACGTAAAATAATCAGGTACACAAAACCGACAGCGTTTGCCCGATGAAGAGCGGGCAGCTGCTGTCGGTTTGCGTTAGTATGTAAA
>CAZLTX010000075.1:2155-6091 GCA_964562555.1 uncultured Oscillospiraceae bacterium | reverse complement strand
CTCCCGTTTGCTGTAAAATGTGTTTCGTAGCCTGTATATAATTATAACAAGTGCAGGAGCAGCATATAGCAGGCGGTTCCGGCAGCTATCGAAAGCAGCATCTGTCTTTTCCACAGATGTATGCCGACTGTTGCAAGTATGGAAATCAGCTCGGGAAGTCCGTATGCTGCTTGAGTGATATCGACATTTCTGAGGCAGTAAACGACCAACATGCCGAAAACCGCAGACGGCAGAAACTTTCCGATATATTGTATGAAAGCGGGAGTTTCACGCTTTTCGCTGAATACTATGAAAGGCAGGAAACGTGTTGCCATCGTTCCGAGCATACACAAGCCTATAGTTATAATCTGCTGTAAAATAGTCATATTTTCATCTCTCCGTTTTTAGTCAAGTTAATTATTCTTTACATTTCCACCTTTTCGAGCTTCTTTTTCGACAGAGTGAGAATCAAAAGTATCGATGCCATTGTAGGAATCATAAACGAGTCTGCTCCGAAAATCACGAGGCATGCGACCGACACGCCGACACCGACCAGCGAGGAAATGTGATTTTTTTCTTTCAGCCATTGCTCCAAAAAGATTACTGCAAACATCGCAGTCATCACGAAGCTTATCCCTGAGGTATCGAAGGTCAGAAGTGAGCCTACCAAGCCGCCGATAGTGGAACCGGAAACCCAATAAATGCGGTTGAGCATGGTTACGAAAAACATGAACCAGCCCTTATCGACATCCTCGGGAATTTCGGCAGAGCAGTTGATGGAAAAGCTCTCATCGCACATACCGAAAATCAGATAAAACTTTTTCCAGCCCGTCCCTTTGAACTTTTCGAGCATTGAGATGCCGTAAAACAGATGTCTGGCCTGTATCAAAAGTGCCATGATGAACACCTGAAGCGGTGCGAACGGGCTCAGCAACATTTCGACGGCGATAAATTCCAGCGAGCCGCCGAAGATAAAAAAGCTCATGAGCATCGGATATATGAAGGAAAAGCCCTCGGCATTCATATATATACCGTAGGCAAGTCCCAAAAACCAAAATCCCGCAAAAATCGGTATGGTGTAAGGAAAGGCAGCTTTAAGTGCTTTAATTTTCATGTAAGTAAGTTCCCTCTTGCGAAAAATTTTCGCCGCAGAGCCGCATAAACAAAAGCAGCAGCAAATAAGCGAATAACAGAAGTATATCACTTTGGGAGCAAAATTGGAAGAAAAAGCTGCTCACCGAGAAAATATTTTGATGAATTTCGAAATTATGATGCAAACAGCGTGAATAAAATGTATAATACAGGCATAAAGCAGTGACGAAATTTTTACTTTAACGGTCGGGAGGTATTTATGAAAGCAACGGTTATTGTAGATAATAAGAAAAGCGAAAATCTGAACGGTGAGTGGGGTCTGAGCGTATATATCGAGTATCGTGATCAAAAAATTCTGCTCGATGTAGGTGCATCGAATCTCTTTGCGGAAAATGCCGAGAAGCTCGGACTTTCGATTGCGGACATAGATGCGGCGGTGCTTTCGCATGCACATTTCGACCATGCAAACGGTATGGAAAAGTTTTTCGAGATGAATGAAAAAGCAAAATTTTTCGTACAGAAGGACTGCTGCGAAAACTGCTATTCGAAGTACTGGATTTTCAGCAAGTATATAGGCATACCGAAGGGGATTTCAGAGAAATATTCGGATCGCTTTGTTTACGCAGAGGATGATTATAAGGTTTCTGACGGTGTTTGGCTGATTCCGCACCGCACAGAGGGCCTTGAGAAAATCGGCAAGCGTGAGCATATGTATCAGCGGCGAAATAATACTTGGTATCCGGACGATTTTTCACATGAACAGAGTCTTGTTTTCGAAACGGAAAAAGGACTTGTCATCTTTAACAGCTGCTCACACGGCGGTGCGGCGAACATAATAAGAGAGGTTTCAGAGGCGGCGGGGCACTTGAACAATTTGCCTGTATATGCGATAATAGGCGGCTTTCATCTGTACAACAAATCGGAGGCTGAGGTGCGTGAGTTCGCAAAACGTGTAAAAGACACGGGAATTAAATATGTATGCACCGGACATTGCACAGGCGAAAAGTCATATGCGGTGCTTGCCGAAGAGCTCGGAGATATGCTGCATCAGCTTGAATGTGGGCTTGTGATGGAGTTTTAACATGGCTTTTTTGCGATTTTCATTGACTTAAGCGGCTTGCGGCGTATATAATAGATTGATACGGAAACTGTCGGGCAGTGCAGATGGCAGATGCATTAGCTGCGGGTTTTCGAGAATCGTATAAACTATAATTACATTATGAAGAGGTTATGATACAAATGAAAGAAGTTTTGCTCAGAGAGCTTTTCAGAAACACCGATGCTTATGCGGGACAGGAGGTCCTGATTAAAGGCTGGGTAAGAAATAACAGAAATTCCAACAAGTTTGGTTTCATTGAACTCAATGACGGATCGTTTTTCAAATCCGTACAGGTCGTATATGAAGAGGAATTTTTGACGAACTATGACGAAATCGCAAAATCATATGTCGGCTCAGCACTGGCAGTGACAGGCGAGGTTGTGCTGACACCTAATGCGAAGCAGCCGTTTGAAATCAAAGCGAAGGCTGTAAGTGTAGAGGGAACCTCCACACCGGATTATCCGCTTCAGCCGAAACGCCATTCCATGGAATTTCTGCGTGAAATCGGATATCTGCGTCCGAGAACCAATATGTTCAGTGCTATATTCAGAGTACGTTCGCTGGTAGCCTATGCAATCCACAAATTCTTCCAGGATCAGGATTTCGTTTATGTGCATACTCCTGAAATCACGGCAAGCGATGCTGAGGGTGCGGGCGAAATGTTCCAGGTAACCACGCTTGACCTTGACAATCTGCCGAGAACAGAAGACGGCAAGGTTGATTACAGCCAGGATTTCTTCGGTAAGAAGACCAACTTAACCGTATCGGGACAGCTTGAGGCAGAGATTTTCGCACTGGCATTCAGAAATGTTTATACCTTCGGACCGACCTTCCGTGCCGAAAATTCCAACACCGCACGTCACGCATCCGAATTCTGGATGATCGAGCCTGAGATGGCATTTGCGGAATTGATGGATTATCTCGATATCGCAGAAGATATGATTAAATACATCATCAATTTCGTGCTTGAAAAAGCACCGGAAGAAATGCAGTTCTTCAATTCCTTCGTGGATAAGACGCTGCTCGACAGACTGGATAACATCGTAAGCTCCGACTTCGGCAGAGTAAGCTACACGGAGGCTGTAGAGCTTTTGCAGAAGTCCGGCAAGGAGTTCCAGTACCCTGTGGAATGGGGTATCGACTTACAGACTGAGCACGAGAGATATCTGACCGAAGAAATTTTCAAAAAACCTGTATTCGTTACGGATTATCCTAAGGATATCAAGGCGTTCTACATGCGTCTTAACGATGACGGCAAGACGGTTGCTGCGGCAGACCTGCTCGTACCGGGCGTAGGGGAGATTATCGGCGGCTCACAGAGAGAAGAAAGACTTGATGTTCTCGAAAAGAGAATGGACGAAATGGGACTGAACAAAGAGGATTACTGGTGGTACTGCAACCTCCGCAAATTCGGCGGTGTTAAGCATTCCGGCTACGGTCTGGGCTTCGAGCGTATCATCATGTATGTAACCGGCGTACAGAACATCAGAGATGTCCTTCCGTTCCCGAGAACACCGAAGACAGCAGAATTCTAAACTGTCAATTCATTGAATATATATTATCGGCTCAACGGGAAGGTAAGATTTTGTATGAAAAAATATGAGAATTTTTCCTCTGCCTTGCTGAACATGAAAGAAATATACAGTTATGAAGAGCCCTACGATAATGTTGTTCTGACAGGTCTTGTAGGGCTGTTTGAGATTTGTTTTGCGAGTTAAAGGCAGAAATCGAGAGAGGTTGGTTATAATGAGTGACAGAACCAAGGG
>CAZLTX010000075.1:0-2055 GCA_964562555.1 uncultured Oscillospiraceae bacterium | reverse complement strand
GAAAAAGTCAGTCCGATCAAGATTTTGTGCGTGATACTTTGCTTTGCGGGAATACTGATGTTTTATAACAACAGCGGTGACGGCGGCAGCAATATCATGGGAATGGGCCTTGCAGTACTTTCGGGAATGACATATGCTTTTTACACGATTTACCTTGACAAAAGCGGACTTCAGGAGATGGGCAGTCTGAAACTGATTTTTTACATGAACATGGTTGCGGCTGTGATGATTTTCATAACGGCAAGTGCAGCGGGAGAGCTGAGCTTAGAGCTTACGCCGCTCGCTTGGGGCACGGCGATTTTCTTCGCTGCGGCGACCTCGTTCATCGGTGCTTTGGGATATCAAATCGGAGTTCGTTATATAGGACCTCAGAATGCAGCGATTTTAAGCACCTTTGAGCCTATCACCAGCTTGATTGTCGGTGCAGCGGTATATAACGAAGGCTTCGGTCTTAGGACGCTTTTGGGCTGTGTATGTATACTGTCATCGGTGGTTATAGTTGCCAAAATGGAAGATTAGACAAAAAAATCAGCAAAATATGTGAAAATGCACGATTGCGGGATGAAAAACTATTGTTTTTTTATCCCGTGTTTGATATAATGTTGTCGATTGAAAATTATTTGGGAGGTCTCAATAGATGAAAGGCTATACAAGCGAAATGATTAGAAATGTTGCTTTGTTAGGACACGGCGGATGTGGTAAGACAACTTTCCTTGAAGCTGCACTTTTAGCAACAGGAGTAATTTCAAGATTAGGAAAGGTTGAAGACGGATCTACGGTATCCGACTACGACAAGATGGAAATCGAAAAAGGATACTCCATCAACACCACACTGGTACCGGTTGAGTACAACAAAGTCAAGATCAACTTCGTTGATACGCCGGGATTCTTTGACTTCGCAGGAGAAGTTACAGGTGCACTCAGAGGCGTTGAGGCTGCGGCTATTTTAGTAGATGCTTCTTCCGGAATTCAGGTTGGTACAGAGAAAGCATGGGACGCATGCAAAAAGGCAGGTTCCCCGAAGTTCTTCATTATCAACAAAATCGACAAGGAAAATGTAGATGTTGACGCAACTATCGCAGCATTGCAGGATAAGTTCGGAACTTCCGTTGTTACTTTGGACGACAAGGACGCAATTTCCGAAGCTATCGCAGAGGTTGACGAAGAATTCATGGACATCTATTTCGATGCCGGCGAATTTACGGACGAGCAGTTCAGCAGAGGACTGACAAAGGGTATCCTGCAGGGAGATATCGTTCCTGTATTCAAATGCTCATCGATAACAGGCGAGGGAGTAAAAGAAGTTTTACAGGAAATCATCGACTTCGTTCCAAATCCGACTATCGAAGGCTACAAGGCACTTAACGATAAGGAAGAAGAAATCGCTATCAAGGCAGATGTAAACGCTAAGCCTGTAGTATTCGTATTCAAGACATTGGCAGACTCTTTCCTCGGAAAGATTTCGCTTGCAAAGGTAGTAAGCGGCAAGGTAAGTGCCGGAATGTCTTTACATAATTTCAGAGCTGAAAAAGATGAAAAGCTCGGTTCCGTATTCTTCATCAGAGGTAAGAACAAGGGTGACTGCCCTGAGGCTGTCGCAGGTGACATCGTTGCACTCGGCAAGCTTGAATATACAAAGACAGGCGATACTTTATCCGAAAAGAGCAATCCGGTTACTATCAAGCCTATCGCATTCCCTCAGCCGACATTGTTCATGGCTATCGAATCCGCAGATAAGGGTGCTGATGACAAGCTTTCCACAGGCTTTGCAAGATTAACCGAAGAAGACCCGTCACTGGTTCTCCAGAGAAATGTAGAAACTCGTCAGACCTTGGTCGGCGGACAGGGCGAAAGCCAGATTAACATTGCACTCGGCAAGTTAAAGGATAAATACGGTGTATCCGTTAATATCGTTCCTCAGAAGATTGCTTACAGAGAAACAATCAAGGGAACCTCCGATGTACAGGGTAAGCACAAGAAACAGTCCGGCGGTTCCGGTCAGTACGGTGATGTTCATATCAAGTTCGCTCCGTCTCAGCAGGAATTCGAATTTAC
>CAZLTX010000074.1:4527-6093 GCA_964562555.1 uncultured Oscillospiraceae bacterium | reverse complement strand
GGGAGGCTTTTATGGCATTTGACGGTATCGTTACACGGGCTATGGTTCGTGAACTCCAAAACAAAATTTTACTCGGAAAAATCGAGAAGGTTTACCAGCCCGAGGCTGATGAGCTGGTCTTTCATATACACACAAGGAACGGCAATATGCGTTTGCTCGCCTCGGCAGGCTCGGCACACGCAAGGGTATGCTTTATCAGCGAAAATCCCGTTAATCCGCCTGCTCCTCTGAGCTTTTGTATGCTTTTGCGAAAGCATCTTCAAGGCGGCAGAATTACGGACATACAGCAAAAGGACTCCGAGCGTATTATCGAAATCTCGCTTGAAACCTTAAACGAGCTTGGCTTTACCATGTCCAAAAAGCTGATTTTTGAAATCATGGGCAAGCACAGCAACATTATACTCGTCGATATCGCAAGCGGCAAAATCATAGATGCAATCAAGCGTGTTTCCTTCGATGCCAGCCGTGTGCGGCAAATTCTGCCGGGCATGATATATCAGTATCCTCCGGTGCAGGAAAAAATCCCGTTTCTCAGCATAAGCGATGAAGAGCTTGAGGGGCTGCCGCAGGACGGCAAAGCAATCCTGCGTGCCGTCGGGGGCATCGCCCCCGCGTTTGCGGAGGAACTCGCAACGCACTGCGGCAGCACACGCAGCAGCTATTTTCGCTCAGTGCTCAACGCAGTTGAGCAGGGACAAGCGGGCGAAGCCCGCATTTATACCGACGATGCCGGAAACCCGATAGACTTTTATCCGCTGCCGCTTTCCGAGCTTGAGGAAAGTGCCGCCGTTGAGCGTTTCGACGACCTCAGCAGTGCCATGGAAGCATATTTCAAACGAAAAGCCTCGTCGAACCAAGGTCGCCAAAAATCGCACGACCTGATCAAATCCGTCACTGCCTCGCTCGACAAAATGTACTTGAAAAAGAAGCGGCTTTCCGAGGATCTGCTCAAAGCCGAAAACTCCGAGGACATGCGGCTGTACGGTGAGCTTTTGACCGCAAACATTCATCTGGTTAAGCCGGGCATGAAATCCGTCGATGTCATCAATTACTACGACGGCTCGACCCTTACCATTCCGCTGGACATCAGGCAAAGCCCTGCAAAAAACGCCCAGCTTTACTTCAAAAAATACGGTAAATCCAAGACCGCAATCAAGGAAAAGCAAATTCAGCTCGATGAAAACGAAAAAGAAATCCAATATCTCGAATCGGTGCTGACTTACCTTGAAAACACGGACGATATAGCCGAAATCGAAACCATACGCACGGAGCTTGTGGAAACGGGCTATGTTCGCAGACGCAAGCAGGCGGGCGGCTTTAAGGAAAAGAAATACAAGCCTGCACCTTACAAATACACGCTTTCCAACGGCATGAGCGTGCTTGTAGGCAGAAACAACAAGGAAAACGACATTCTGACCTTCAAGACCGCCGGCTCCAAGGATCTTTGGCTGCACACCAAGGATATCCCCGGCTCGCACGTCATAGTCCAAAGCGGCGGTGCCGAGCTTGACGAGGAAAGCGTATGGGAAGCCGCTGCCATCGCTGCATATCACAGCAAGGCAAGAA
>CAZLTX010000074.1:2529-4427 GCA_964562555.1 uncultured Oscillospiraceae bacterium | reverse complement strand
ATATATGCGACCAAGCCTGCCGCCGCAAAGTCAATCTTCCCTTTATCGTCTATTAACGATTCGTCTGCGTGTATGTTCACAATCTCCGCAACGAACATGTCATGTGTCGGATATTCGTGCATTTCCGTCACCTTGCACTCGAGATTTATCGGTGACTCCGCTATCATAGGGCAGCTTAACGACTCGGCGGGAACAGCAGTCAGGTTCATTTTTTCGAATTTGTCCACCTCTCTGCCTGACTTTACGCCGCAGTAATCCGCAGCGAAGGTCAGCTGCTCGTTTACCAGATTTATCACGAACTCGCCGCTGTCGGCTATGAGCTTGTGTGAGTGTCTTGATTTTCTGACCGATACATATGTAAGCGGCGGATTGGAATTTATAATCCCCGTCCAGGCTATCGTTATTATGTTTTTTTCATCGCCGTTTCCGCACGAAACCATTACCGCAGGCACCGGACTCAGCACTGTTCCGGGCTTAAATGTCTTTTTCATTATATATACTTCCTTCCGTTATAATCTAAGTGCAGCTTTTCCAGCACCTCGCTGAAAGCCTCCGGCACAGGCCTTTCGAACTCCATGTACTCACCGCTTGTCGGGTGACGAAAGCCCAAAACCGCCGCATGCAGCAGCTGTCCGTCGTTTGCCAAAAGCTGCTTTGCCGGTCCGTATACGGTATCTCCGACCAGCGGGTGCTTGATATATGCCATATGCACCCTTATCTGATGTGTTCTGCCTGTTTCCAGCCTTGCCTCTATCAGCGTATATCTGCCGAAGCGTTCCAGCACATGCCAGTGCGTGACCGCACGCTTGGAATTGATGTCCGTGACCGCCCTCTTCAGACGGTTTTTCGGATCTCTTCCAAGAGGTGCGTCAACCGTTCCCTCATCTTCTGCAAAATTGTTGTAAACAAGTGCTTTGTAGCATCTTGTAATGCTGTGCTCCGCAAGCTGCTGCGAGAGCGACTCGTGAGCCTTATCGTTCTTGGCTATCATCAGCAATCCGCTTGTATCCTTGTCAATCCTGTGAACAATGCCGGGTCTTATAACCCCGTTTATCGAGGAAAGCCTGTCGCCGCAGTGGTACATTATCGCATTTACGAGCGTGCCGGTATAATTTCCTACCGCCGGGTGAACCACCATTCCCTTAGGCTTGTTGACCACCAGCACATCGTCATCTTCATACACGATGTCGAGCGGAATGTTTTCTGCCGTTATCTCAAGCAGCTCAGGCTCCGGTATGACTATCTCCACACAGTCACCGCTGCTGACCTTATACTTCTTCGAGGTCATAACACTGCCATTGAGCGTGAGACTGCCGCCCTCTATCAGCTTCTGTATAAAGCTTCGTGAGGTGTCGGGTAAAAGCAAAGAAAGCACTGAATCAATTCGAGTGCTTTGGTTTTCTTCGTCTATATAAAATTTATAGCTGTTTGACTGTGTCATTTCACTACTCCGATTCTTTCGCAGATTCTTTCTCAGATGTTCCCACAGATTCTTTGGCAGTTTTTTTCTCAGACTCATCCGCAGGCTTATCGAAAAAGAGCACATACAGCACCAGCAGGAAACAGCCTACGCAAATTGCTATATCCGCAATGTTGAACACCCAATTCCAAAGCGGAATAGATGTGAAATCGAGGAAGTCGGTCACATAGCCGAAAACAATTCTGTCTATGAGGTTTCCTATGCCGCCCGAAACTATGAGCGTAAGCGATGCTGTCAACGTGATATGTGCCGACAGGTGCTTTTCCATATAAAACACAGCAAAAATGATGGCTGCAATCGGCAGACACACGAGCAGCAGGGTATTTCCCTCGAAAGTGCTCATAGCTCCGCCGGTATTCGAAACATAGGTAATCGAAAAGAAATTATCAATCACCGAAAACGAATCTCCGACCTGCAT
>CAZLTX010000074.1:0-2429 GCA_964562555.1 uncultured Oscillospiraceae bacterium | reverse complement strand
TTGGTTATGATGCTTGCCTCAAGCTCTGCATTTTTGAGCAGAATTTCGGCTCTTCTCTCTGCACTTGCCGCTATATCGTTCATTAACGATTTGGCTGCCTCAAGTGTTTCGTAAACGCTGGTTTCCGTGTTCATGTGCTTATCGACTTGAACATTTGCCTTGCCCAGCTCTTCCTTGAGCTGTCTGTTCTCACGGATAAGCTTTTCCATATCCAGTATTATCAAATCAAGAAAATCATCGACCTCATCGGGATCGTAGCCTTTCTTGGCTCTCGCAAACTGTTTGTTTTCAATATCCGAAGGTGTAATCATATTTTTCTCCTATCTGTTATCTGCCTGTCCACGGGCTCTTGTCCGCACCAAAATCAAATCCGCTTCTTTCCTCCTGATTGGTCGTAATGTCAACCTTTTCAGGTGCGAAAATAAAGATGTTGTTTGCAACCTTCTGAACATTGCCGTTAAGTGCATAGGTAGCACCGCTCAGGAAATCGAAGATTTTTTTCGCTGTTTCGGTTTCAATCTTTTCAAGGTTGATAACCACCGGTCTTCTGCCTTTCAGGCTGTCCACAAGCTTCGGACATTCGTCAAAGCTCTTAGGTTCGATAACAACAAGTGTAAAGGTTCCGGTTCCGGCAACCGAAAGTCGCTTTTCCGTTCCGCCTGCAAAGGCTTTTGCATTCGAATTGTCAGCCGCATACGATGTTTTCGGCTGGAATGCCGCCGCTGCAGGTGCAGGCTGCTTTCTCACGGTTTCCTCTCTGATTACCGCCTCCTTAGCCGCCGCAATCTCTTCTGCCGAAAATTCCTCGTCGGGAACCTCTTCTATTCCTATCAGCTTTTTGAATGTGTCTGAAAATGCCATCTTAAATTCCTCCCATTTTTCTTGAATAATCTCTGGTTCCGAATATTGAGGTGCCGACTCTTATCAGCGTGGAACCTTCTTCTACTGCAACCTCGAAATCATTGGACATACCCATCGAAAGGTATTTGAAGTCAATTCTCGGATCGTCCAAATTCCTGTACTCGTCATAAAGTGCCTTGACCGCCGCAAAGTATTCTCTTGCATCCTCCGGATCTTCCTCGAACGGAGCTATGCACATGAGTCCTCTGATTCGTATATTCGGACAGTTTTCAAGTATTTCTTTTATCAGCAATCCTGTTTCCTCGGTCGTAATTCCGAACTTACTCTCCTCCATTGCCGAGTTTACTTGAATAAGAATATCCATGGTAAGCCCGTGCTGTCCGGCACGCTTGTCTATCTCTTCCGCGAGCTTCAGCGAATCCACCGAGTGTATCATGCACACCTTGTCTATAATGTACTTTACCTTGTTTGTCTGTAAATGTCCGATAAGGTGCCATCTGACAGGCTTAACACCGTCGTACTTGTTCATTATCTCCTGCACCTTGTTCTCGCCTATATCGGTGATGCCGCAGTCTATCGCCTCGTTTATCTCATCAACATCGTGCAGCTTGGTTACCGCTACGAGCAGAACATCATCTCCGTTTCTTCCGGAGCGTACAGCCGCCTCATTCTTCAGCTGTGTGATATGAGCTATATTTTCCTTAATCGACATCGTTCTCACTCTCCTTTACGCTCTTGTCGGGCTTTTTTAATATTTCCTGATAATTGTTGACCGTCGAAACCGTGTTTCCGTCTTTATCGTAAAAATAGTTTTTCTCGACCGCCGCCATAGTTTCGTCCTGTGCCAAAATGCTTACCGGAGTAAAATTATAGCTGCCGAACTTGTCCTTGACATATACGCCGCTGACACCGTCGAGCTCAACTATGCTCTCTCTTTCAAGTAAAATTCCGTTTCTGCTCGAACGTATCAGCCTGCATTCCTTGCTGCGGTATCGGTCGAAGAACTCATAGTAACGGTTGCAGGAAAGCACAATCTTGAGCTTTTCGCCCTCCTCGCTTACAGATACCAGTTTCATCTTGAGCCTTACATCGTCTTTGAAATCCACCGTTATCGACGCACCCTCGCTGAAACCCTCTGCCTCCTCCTTTGTCAGCCATGCACACAGACACCATTCCTTATTGTCTACTATCTTGAAAATGCTGTCGCCCGCAGAAACGCTGCTTTTGGCACACTTGCTTACCTTGAAATCCTCTGCATGTGTTTTTTGGAGTGCCGCTTCGCTTATCGCGGCTATGTTTTCCGTGGTCAGCTCGGTTTCCATTCCGTCGCAGTAGTAGCTGACAATTCCGCCGCTTTCGTTATAGTAGCCGGTTCCCGCCAGTGTGACTATTTTACTGCCTTTTCTCATCAGCTTTCCCTGCGAAATAACTCTTTCGACATTGCCCTGCGACTGTGCCCTATACACCGTTTCATCTCTGACGAAAAGGCACTCGGCATCTACGCCTGCCTCAAGCGTTCCGTATTCCGCCACATAGGTATCGACGAAAATATCGGATACACGAGGAAC